>NZ_UHDZ01000001.1:1800000-2100000 GCF_900458815.1 Staphylococcus saccharolyticus | reverse complement strand
GTCAGTCGAGGGCGTTCTGAAGATTTCATGCGTTTCACCGTTCGAACCACAACATTAGCAGTCGCTTCATGATCAGGATGTACTGCAAACTTTGGATAAAATGAAATGATTAATGATGGATTTGTATCTTCAATAAGATGTTTAACCATAGCATCCATTTGGTCATATGGCTCAAATTCAACAGTTTTATCTCTTAATCTCATTTTTCTTAAATCAGTAATACCTATTGCTTTACAAGCTTCTTCAAGCTCACGCTCACGAATATGAGGTAGAGACTCTCGAGTAGCAAAAGGAGGATTACCTAAGTTACGACCCATTTGTCCTAAAGTTAAGCAAGCATAAGTAACAGGTATGCCTTTATCGATATAACTTGCAAGTGTTCCAGCAGATGAGAAAGTTTCATCATCTGGGTGCGGAAATATTACAAGTACGTGTCTTTCATCTGTCATGACTTATAAACCTCCTTTATTTATATTGAAAATGGCTTATCGCTCATTTCTATTGTAGCCGCCAGTTGTCCCTCATAATTAAATCCAGCAATGAGAAATTCATTGTCATCATTAGTCTCATAATGTGTGAGACCTTGGACGTAAACCCAGCCACCATCACGTAATTTGAGTCCAACGCGATAGGGATCTTTCTCGCCACCTTTAAGTTGTGCATGTTCATATGTGACTAAAATATTCCTTAAAAATGTTCCGGCGTTAAACACTTGTTGATCAAAATGATTGGCATAAGCACCATTTGTTGTTTCAACGTGGAGGTAGACGGGCTTATTTGCGTATGAAGTTAGTAAATCAAGTACTTCTTGTTCTTTAATCGGTTCCAACACGTTCACTCCCTTAAACTAAACCAGGTGTTGATTACGGACTACCGATAAAATATATCATTTACCAGCAAACTCGTTTATCTATCTATTTTACTAGAAAGCAATGTATATTTGTACACGAATGCTTGATTTAATTAGGAAAATTTTATTTAGTAATACGAATAGACTGTAGTTAACATGTTAAATTTCTTTAAAAAATGAATTATATTTTGTTAAATGATAACGTGAAGAGTATATAATAGGAGTGGAGTTCGAAGGGTGTAAGTGATGGGAATTTATATATAGAGGTGTTCAAAGTGAAAATGATTAATTTGGGTTCAAAGAAACTTGCGTCATTTTATGTGGCGTGTGAATTATATAAACAAATGCATCAAGAGCCAAATAGTAAATTAGGGTTAGCAACAGGTGGCACCATGACAGATTTGTACTACTATTTAGTAGATTTATTGGAAAAGAACAAGCTTGATGTTTCACATGTTGAAACGTTTAACTTAGATGAATATATAGGTTTAAAACCTAGTCATCCTCAAAGTTATCACTATTACATGAATGATGTGTTATTTAAACAGTACCCTCATTTTAAAAAAGATAATACGCATATTCCTAATGGTTATACCGAACAATTAGAAGATGAAGCGGAGCGCTATAATCAACTTTTAAACGATAAAGGTCCCGTTGATATTCAAATTTTAGGTATTGGAGAAAACGGGCATATTGGCTTCAATGAGCCTGGAACTGATTTACATAGTGAAACGCATATTGTTGATTTGACTGAAAGTACGATTCGTGCAAATAGTCGTTATTTTGATCATAAAGAAGATGTACCTAAGCAGGCAGTTTCTATGGGCCTTGCCAGTATTTTAAAAGCGAAAAGAATTATTTTACTTGCATTTGGCGAAAAGAAAAAAGATGCAATGAGTAAACTTCTAGATCAGCAAGTGACACGAAATGTACCTGCTACAATCTTACATGCACATCCCAATGTAGAAGTATATGTAGATGATGAAGCTGCCCCAGATCATTTATAAAATTGCTTTATAATATCATTCTTTTTTTCGTTTAGTTTAATAAAAGATATGTCGGGTAAGCACTTTCATATAAGAGGAACACTTAAAATGAAAGGATGACATTCATTGGAATTACAATTAGCCATTGACTTGCTAAATAAAGAAGAAGCAGTAAAATTAGCGCAACAAGTTGAAGAATATGTAGATATTGTTGAGATTGGGACACCTATCGTTATCAATGAAGGATTGTCATCAGTTCAACACTTAAATGAGAATATAAATAATGCTAAAGTATTAGCTGACCTAAAAATTATGGATGCAGCAGATTATGAAGTAAGTCAAGCAGTTAAATTTGGTGCTGATGTAGTTACAATTTTAGGGGTAGCTGAAGATACATCAATCAAAGCTGCAGTTGAAGAAGCACATAAACATGGTAAAGAATTATTAGTGGATATGATTGCTGTTAAAAATCTAGAACAACATGCAAAAGAATTAGATGAAATGGGTGCTGACTACATTGCAGTGCATACAGGTTATGACCTTCAAGCGGAAGGACAATCACCATTAGATAGTTTACGTACTGTTAAATCGGTAATTAAAAACTCTAAAGTTGCAGTTGCTGGTGGTATTAAACCAGATACTATCAAAGATATTGTTGCAGAAAATCCTGATTTAGTGATTGTTGGTGGAGGCATCGCAAATGCTGACAACCCAGTTGAAGCTGCAAAACAATGTCGTGTTGCAATAGAAGGTAGATAAGATGACTGAATTCAATAATTATCGACTTATTCTTGATGAGTTAAATCATACGCTCTCACTTGTTAATGACAGAGAATATGAACATTTTATTAATGATGTTGTTGGTGCAAATCGTATTTTTACAGCGGGTAAAGGACGTTCGGATTTGTTGCGAATAGTTTTGCGATGCGTTTAAACCAATTAAGCAAAAATGCATATGTTGTTGGTGAATCAACGACACCATCAATTAAAGAACATGATTTATTTATTATTATTTCTGGTTCTGGATCTACAGAACACTTAAGATTGTTAGCTGAGAAAGCACAAACGGTGGGGGCTAAAGTTGTATTATTAACTACTAATGCAGATTCAGCTATTGGAAAAATAGCAGAAATGATTGTTAAGCTACCTGCAGGGACAAAACATGATGTAGAAGGATCAAAACAGCCTCTAGGTAGCTTGTTTGAGCAAGCATCGCTTATTTTCTTAGATAGTGTGGTACTGCCGTTAATGGATGCATTCCATATTAATGAGGAAACTATGCAACGGAACCATGCAAATTTAGAGTAACGATTCGATAGGGAAGAGTCAGTGATTTCACTTATTTCGGAGTGGAGTTACTGGCTTTTTTGTTATGTAATGCAATTTTACTCTTTATAGTGTATATTTATAATACAATTACGTGTTAAGAGGTGAACATCATGAATTTTGACAACTATATTTTTGATTTTGATGGGACTTTAGCAGATACGACATCGTGCCATGTGTATGCAACACAACAAGCTTTTAAGAAATTAAAGTTAGAAGAACCATCAGTAGATAAAATCTTGGAAGCATTGGATGTAAGTTTAGATGAGAGTTTTAAAATCGTTGCTAATCAAGAATTAACAGAACAAGAATTAAAGCAATTAGTTCATACATATCACATTTATTATAGTGAATATGAAATTCATTATTTAAAAGAATATTCAGGGATAAGTTAAACACTGCAACTATTACATAATAAAAAGAAAAAGTTATTTGTAGTATCTAATAAAAAATAGCTGTGATAACAAGATATTTAGATTCGGGCGTTTTATGAGTGATGCATTAGGATTACATGAACAAGAAGAGCTTAAATCTTATCATGAGACAATTCAGAATTTAATCCAAAATAATCATTTAAATCTTGGTAGAACAGTTTATATTGGAGACACGTCATATGACGTGCAAAGCACGAATAAATCTAATGTTAAATCATGTGTGGTTACTTGGGGAGTACAATCTGCTCATGAATTGTTGCAAGAGAATCCTCATTATGTAGTGAATGAATCCGAAGAACTTATAACGATTTTATAGTTTTAATCCACCTTAATTTCTCATATAGAAGTTAAGGTTTTTTTAATGAAATGAAGCAAGTATAATGTAAACATATCGATAGATAAAGTATACATATGGTAATGGTAGAAATAATAAAAAAATTATATTTATATGGCGAGCAATATCCTCAACACTTGACATTAGTTTTTGAGGACCAAAGATTGACTTATAGTGAATTAATTCAAGAGATAAATCATGCAGGTGAGCGATATTCTCACATACAATTAAACGAAAAAGTTGGATTGTTACAAAATCATCCTATCAATAATATCATTGATTACTTTGCAATTCATCAGCAAGGTGGAATACCGTGTTTCTTCAACCACGAGTGGAGTAGTGCAACGATTAATGAACTAATATCAAGATATGGCATACATTGAATGATTCACCATAATCAAATTCTGTTTACGCAACATGGCAGAAAGCAAAGTAGAAATCTAGTGAAAGATCAAATGTTGCATATAGGCTTTACTTCAGGTACAACTGGTTTACCCAAGGCTTATTATAGAAATGAACAATCTTGGATTGTTTCGTTTCTTACGAAGAAAACGAAAAGCTACTGAAACATGAAACAGAGGTGTTTATCGCACTAGGACCTTTATCGCATTCTCTATCTTTATATGCATGTATATATGCACTGTTTACCGGTCGCACATTTATAGGACAAAAAGTATTTAATGTGAATCTTCTCATTAATTTAATTAATGAAATAGGAATAACTACTTCCTTATTTGTAGTACCTACGATGTTACATCAATTCATTGTTCAAAAAGGTTATGCTCATTCAATAAAAAGTATTTTTAGTAGTGGTGCAAAGTTATCACAAGATCAATTTCAAAAGGTCACAGCTCTATATCCTAATACAGATCTAATTGAATTCTTTGGTACTTCAGAAGCGAGTTTTATTAGTTACAACTTTAACCAAACGGTACCAATTCAATCAGTGGGTAAATTATTTTCAAATGTAGATATTCGTTTGTTAGATAGTCATCCAAATGGAATTGGTTTATTATCGGTAAGAAGTAATATGACATTTAGTGGATATGTAAATAGTGAATATGATACTGAAGGTTGGATAGAAACAGGAGGTTATGCTTATATACAACGCAGAAATTTATTTTTAGTGAGAAGGAAGAGTGACCGAATAATTGTTGGTGACGTCAATGTATATCCTAGTGAGATTGAAAGATTAATCATGAATATTGAAGGTGTAAAAGAGGCAATTGTCATTGGAGAACCGCATCACAAATTTGGAGAAATAGCAGTACTTTTATACACAGGAGATAAAGAATTGGATTATTTTATGGTGAAAAGATATTTAATTCAACATCTTTCAAGATATGAAGTGCTGTCTAAATTTAAAAAAATAGAGCAAATGATTTACACAGAATCTGGAAAAATTGCTCGAGGTTTAATGAAAAATAAATTTTTGAATAGGAAGTTATAATTATGAAACAAGCTGTTATTGTTGCTGCAAAACGTACAGCCTTTGGAAAATATGGTGGTCGTCATATAGAACCAGCACAATTACTAACGCCTTTGTTTAAATATTTTCAAGAGAAATATCCTAATGCAATGTCACAAGTGGATGACGTTATACTAGGTAATGCAGTTGGAAATGGAGGGAATTTAGCTAGAAAATCATTACTTGAAGCAGGCCTAGATGAAACAATTCCAGGTGTAACGATTGATCGTCAATGTGGCTCAGGTCTTGAAGCTGTAATACAAGCTTGTAGAATGATACAAAGTCAAGCAGGGACTATTTATGTTGTAGGGGGTGTTGAGATTGTAAGTAGAGCACCTTGGAAGGTTAAACGACCTCAAAATGTCTATGAAACAGAATTTCCACACTTTTTTGAACGTGCCCCTTTTGCTCCAAAAGGACAAGATCCTTCAATGATTGAAGCAGATGAAAATGTTGCAACTAAATACAAAATCTCTAGGAAGATGCAAGATAACTTTGCCTACCGCAGTCATCGATTGTCTCTAAATGGTAATATTACCCAGGAAATTTTACCGGTTAAAGTTAAGGGTGAGTTATTTAGACAAGACGAAAGTATAAAGCCGAATCTTACTATTGATAAACTCAAGCGATTCAAACCACTTTTGACAAAGGGAACTGTAACTATTGGAAATTGTTGTATGAAAAATGATGGCGCAGTGTTACTTTTAATTATTGAACAAAATTTAGGATTTTATGAAGGCTTAAAGTTTATTAATAGTAGTAATGTTGGGGTGCAACCTAAATATTTAGGAATTGGTCCCGTTCCAGCTATCAATCAGCTGTTAGATAAAGAAAATTTAACGATCTCTGATATTGATTCCATAGAATTAAATGAAGCATTTAGTTAACAGGTCATAGCATGTCAGCAAGAATTAAAGATTCCTATAGATTGTTTAAATCGATGGGATGGCGCTATTGCGACCGGTCATCCTTATGGAGCTAGCGGTGCAGCACTTGTTACAAGATTATTTTATATGACAGAACATTTCAGAACAATTGCTACGATGGGTTATTGGCGGAGGTATGGGAAATGCTGCTTTATTTGAAAGATTGTAAAGAGGGTAGAACAATACGTTTTACTAATGACGAGGTACAAAATTCTTGTGAGTTATTTAATTTAGAATTTACAGGCAATGTACCTACATTGATGTGTGCAAAGTTATGGCCAGAGTTTAAAATTTATAATTCTTTTATAAATAATACAATTGTATTGGTAGAGACACAAATAAAGGAAATTCATAAATTAGCAACTAACTAGATTTATCAGGCGACCTTAAGCCAACTTTCAAAAAAGACAGTTAGAAATATAGTTAAATATACCTATCGTTTAGAAATAAATAAAGATGAAAATACATGCATAAATATAGATCAAACATTTATCATTAGCAAATGATTTGAATCCGCTTCACTATGATATAGTTCCGGGTCAATTAATTTGTGAAATCGTATTTGGTGAATTAAATGTACATTGGTCATAGTATAACATTAAATATCTCAAACCTGTTGGTATAGCTGATAATTTATATTTTTCATTTAAGTAAGAAGACCAAATTATAGTTTCAGAAGAGATAGAAGGGGTAAAATTAGTTATAACAAAAATATAGATAAAAAATTATAAATAATACTTTTTAACTCCCTATATTTTTATTAATGTAAGCAATTTCAAAAGTTGAGTTTAAATTTCTGTAAAATGAATAAACTTGAATTTTATAAATTAAATTAATATGAATTAATTTGACAAGTTTAATTAACGTCGTATAATTATGTAACATATCACAAGGGAGTGTTATGAACATGAATTTTGATAAAAATCAAATTAACATGGTAGACGGTAAAAAAGCGAAAAAAACCGTTGTAGCTACCGGTATCGGTAACGCCATGGAATGGTTTGACTTTGGTGTTTATGCGTATACAACAGCATACATAGGAGCGAATTTCTTCTCTCCAGTAGATAATCCACAAATACAACAGATATTTACCTTTGCAGCTTTAGCTATCGCGTTCTTATTAAGACCTATTGGTGGTATCGTTTTTGGTATTATCGGTGATAAATATGGACGTAAAGTTGTATTAACAACAACAATTATTCTAATGGCATTATCGACACTTACGATTGGCTTACTACCCAACTATGATACGATAGGAATTTGGGCGCCAGTGTTGTTATTGTTAGCTAGGGTATTACAAGGATTTTCTACTGGTGGTGAATATGCTGGAGCGATGACATATGTTGCTGAATCATCACCAGATAATAGACGTAATAGTCTAGGTAGTGGACTTGAAATTGGTACACTTTCTGGCTATATCACAGCTTCAATTATGATTGCTTTATTAAGTTTTTTCCTTACTCATGATCAAATGCAAGCATGGGGTTGGAGAATTCCATTTATTTTAGGACTATTCCTTGGATTATTTGGACTTTATTTACGACGTAAACTTGAAGAGTCACCAGTTTATGAAAATGATGTTGCCACTACACCTCAGAGAGATAATATAGGATTCTTTACTATTATCCGTTATTACTATAAAGATATTATTGTTTGTTTCATAGCAGTAGTCATCTTTAACGTTACCAATTATTCTGTAACGGCTTATTTACCAACTTACCTTGGTCAAATTGTAAAATTAGATGGAACGACAACAAGTGTATTAATTACATGTGTCATGACAGTAATGATACCACTTGCACTTATGTTTGGTAAGCTAGCTGATAAAATTGGTGAGAAAAAAGTGTTCTTATTTGGCGCAGGTGGACTTACACTTTTAAGTATCGTTGCATATAGTTTATTAAGTACGAAATCACTACCTTTGATTATTATTGGTGTCTTTATTTTAGGTTTCTTCTTATCAACATATGAAGCAACTATGCCTGGATCATTACCTACAATGTTCTATACTCATATTAGATACCGTACTTTATCTGTAACGTTTAACATATCTGTTTCGTTATTTGGCGGTACTACACCTTTGGTTGCTTCTTGGTTAGTAGAGTCAACAGGTAATATTTTAACGCCAGCATACTATTTAACTGCAATTAGTATTATAGGTTTTTTAGTTATTACACTCCTTCATGCAAGTACCTCAGGCAAGTCGCTCAAAGGTTCTTATCCTAATGTTGATAATGAAAAAGATAGAAAATATTATGAAGAACATCCTAAAAAAGCATTATGGTGGATTAAAGAAAGACAAGAAAAAGAAAATTTCTAAAAATGAATGAGTAAGCAATGAAACGATTAATCATTATTTAATAACATATAAAAACGCTAATGTTAACAATGCTCAAAGGTTCTCTCCGAGCTTCAAACGGATACTATGTTTGGTTAACATTAGCGTTTTTCATATTAAGGTGAGTGTTTTTTAGGGATGATTGAATGGCTTTTAAAGCTTTAAGAGTTAGGAGACAAAAAACTTTAAAAACTCATTATGTCAGGCAATCAGATAGAATACCAGTTCTGATTCTCAAATTCTCAATTAGACTTTTATGCATTGTCTAGGTGTAATAATGACGCTAACTGAACTAATAACTCAGTTGCATTTTATCAACGTCATTTTCTAGTAGAGAGCAATTTATAGATTTCATATTTGCTGAAGGTTTCATCACATTTAACTGTAATAGTCTTGAAAGTTTTAGTTATGATTTCATAAATGGGTGTTCCATTTTCTATATTTTGTTTGTAGATAATCATGTTGTCTATGACCTCCTTTATCTCTCTACACTAAACATAGTAAACGAAAAAATCATAAAAAACATGGGGCTATAGTATCAACTTTAAATACGACGATTATCGGACGTTCTTCTAAGACTTTATGTGTAGAGATTGAGAGGAGGCTTTTAAGGAATAAAATGTTAAACAGTTTTTTTAAATTGTAAAGTGTGTATAAAATAAATAGACCTCTATCATGCGATAGAGGTCTAGGATTCTTATTCTTTAGTTGAATGATTATAAAAGCGCAAGTTTTTATAGAAGAATGTAGCTGGGACAACTAATTTTGTCCCCACTTCCATCTCTTTATACTTCAGTAACGTCAACGTCGATGTGTTCGATGCGGTTATAAGCGCTATGATCAACGGGACCAACAAAGTCGTTCATTTTCCAACCATTTTTTATTGCTGATGCTACAAAAGCTTTTGCAGCTATTACTGCTTCTTTAGGGGTTTTGCCATTTGCTAAATAAGCAGTTGTTGCTGCAGCAAACGTACATCCTGCACCATGATTATAACTTTGTTGAAATATATCTGTAGTTAATTGATAAAAATGATTGCCATCATAATATAAGTCATAAGATTTATCTTGATCTAAAGCTTTACCACCTTTAATAATGACATGTGGTGTGCCTTTGTCGTAAATGATTTGAGCTGCTTTTTTCATATCTTCAATGGATGATAATTTTCCTAAACCGGAAAGTTGTCCAGCTTCAAACAAGTTTGGAGTGACAACTGTAGCTTTAGGTAATAGATATTTAATCATTGCGTCAGTATTTCCCGGATTAAGTACTTCATCTTCACCTTTACATACCATTACTGGATCGACTACGAAATAGTCTGCACCAGATGCTTCATACGCTTCTTGGGCACACTTAATAATTTCTTGAGTTCCTAACATACCAGTTTTAATCGCATCTGGGCCAATTGAAATTGCAGTTTTAAGTTGTTTTTCAAAGACATTCATATCTAAAGGTGTGACATCGTGTGACCAATGTTTCTTTATCCATAGTCACAATGGATGTTAATGCGACCATTCCATAGGTATCTAATTCTTGAAAGGTTTTAAGATCTGCTTGCATACCCGCACCGGCACTAGTATCAGAACCTGCAATAGTTAGTACTTTTTTTAATGCCATCATTCTTCACTCCCATTAATTTCTAATATACTCATCATCATACTACGTTTATTAGATCGGCTAAATCATTCAATGTTTTTACATTAAAATTACTATCGTCTAGAGCTATACAATAGAGAAGAAAATTTTAAATCGTGATTGATAGGAAGAAATGTCATATCATCTTTACACAGGTTTTCCTCAGTTAATTGAACTTTAAAGATTTGATTACTAAAATATGGCTTAATATAATAGCATCTTTCCTTACTTTCCATAACTAATTGATATTGGGTATAATGAGTTTCATTTGCATCAATGACTGCACCTTGAGGGATACTCACTGACTCTAATACTTTAAAACAATTTTGTAGGTTTTCTGCTTCTTTGTTCGAACTTTGAAGATGATGTCTTAAATACGTTGCTCTTACAAAGCGTTCCGTGGATGTGTAACCCCCAGGGAGCCCGTTTGTTCCAGCTTCACATCCCATAGATCGTACCAATACTTTGCCTACTAATTGATTTGTTGTTTTTTGAGGATGTAGAAAGGCATAATTTCTTAAATTTTCTATATGCCATTCTAGTTTCGGAGCATTTGATAGTACCTTTATATGATTATCTTTAACAATTAATAATCCATTGTGAGGTTCAACAGCAACTGTACGACCTGATTCATCAGTAATCATAAAATGAAGTGGCGGTACAATGTTTAAAGTTGTATTTTTCTCATTCATAATATTAACATTTTTAACTTTTTGTTTTAATTCGTCGATATTTTTAATAAATCCTAAAACCCAAACAATAAATTCTTCCGGCGCCAGATTAAAGCAACCATAGCGTCGATGAGAACTATAGGAAGCTTCACCAGTAAAGTAATGATTTGAGATTGCTAAGCCATGTTCATTAATACCGTCACCAAAACGATAACGTCCTACTTTCAAATTTGTGCCAACGAAACCATGTTCAAGACACATGTTTGATTCTAAATCAAATTGATAATGATAGTGACGAGGGACGACGGTCGGGATACCATTAAATTCAAATGAAAAATCCATCGTTCTCGCTAAATAATGATAGCTTTGTGTTGTAAAAAATGAAAAACCTGTGCACATAGTTATGACGCTCCTGAATTTAGTAAATCAATTATATTTAATAGTACTATAGTCAAAACAAAGCGAAATGTAAACCAATCAAGTATATAAGTTGACATTATAGTATTGTTCATTTTTATTTAAATATCTTTTAGATGTGGATATGTTAAAATATATCGAGAGGTGAATAAGAATGAAATGGTCAGAAGTTTTTCATGATATTAAGTCAAGACACGATTTTCAGGCAATGCATGACTTTTTAGAAAAAGAATATACGACACAAATTGTATATCCTGATCGTAAAAATATATATCAAGCATTTGATTTAACACCATTTGAAGACATTAAAGTAGTCATTCTTGGACAAGACCCTTACCATGGTCCTAATCAAGCACATGGCTTAGCTTTTTCAGTACAACCTAATGCTAAGTTTCCACCTTCTTTAAGAAATATGTATCAAGAACTTGAAAATGATATTGGTTGTCATAGAACATCTCCACATTTACAAGATTGGGCGAGAGAAGGTGTTTTATTGTTAAACACTGTGTTAACAGTACGTCAAGGACAAGCGCATTCTCATAGAGATATTGGATGGGAAACGTTTACTGATGAAGTGATAACTGCTGTTTCTAAGTATCGAGAGAATATAGTGTTTATTCTATGGGGTAGACCTGCTCAACAAAAAGAAAGACTGATTGATAATACTAAGCATTTTATTATCAAATCACCACATCCAAGCCCGTTATCAGCTTTTAGAGGATTTTTTGGATCTAAACCATATTCAAGAACAAATGAGTACTTGCAATCAAAAGGTAAAACGCCTATTCATTGGTGTGAAAGTTAGGTGATACGTTATGAACCAAGATAAAATTGTTCAATTCATTGAACGAGAGTTAGTGCAAGCTGAGGAAGCTCAAACAGATGCTGAATTTGAAAAGCATATGTATGCAATACATACACTAACGTCATTATTTAGTACCAATGTGAGTGCTATGACTAATCAATCGAATATGCCTGTGTCACATTTAAAAACACATGCCAGTAATGAATCAACACAGTCACGTACAAAGACTAATGATGTCTCTGTAGCAGAAATTAAAGCAATGGGTGGTAAAATACCAGCCTCAATGAAGAGGAAACATGATTCATCTTCAAATATAATGACAACAGATGACAACATCGGAAATGGTGAATCTATTTTTGATTTCTACACATAAAGGAGTACGGTTAAAATGATGAAAATTTTTATAATTCTAGGTGCGCTTAACACAATGATAGCTGTGGGAACAGGCGCATTTGGTGTGCATGTATTAGATGATAAATTATCACCAAAATACATGTCAGTTTGGGAAAAAGCTACGACATATCAGATGTATCACGGACTCGGTCTTTTAATGATTGGTCTAATTAGTGGGACTACTTCAATCGATGTAAGTTGGTCAGGATGGCTTATTTTCTTCGGTATTGTATTTTTCAGCGGTTCATTGTATATTTTAGCCCTAACTGAAATTCGCGTTTTAGGAGCGATTACTCCTATTGGAGGTATTTTATTTATCATTGGATGGTTGATGTTAATTATTGCAACTTTCAAATTTGCTGGTTAGATTCAGAAGTAATCTGAAATATTTTAGTTTAATTTTTTATAGAATTAAAAATAAGTCAATTTGAGTTAACAGACTCGCCTTTTAGGGTATACTATACTCTCGAGGTGAGTTTTATTTATGGAAAATAAAAACAAGAATGTAGATAGAGGGAACCTTAAGCAAAACCTTTCTGAGAAATTTGTATGGGCAATTGCCTATGGCTCATGTATCGGATGGGGCGCTTTTATTTTACCTGGAGACTGGATTAAACAATCGGGACCTATTGCATCTTCAATAGGTATCGTTATAGGTGCACTACTTATGATTTTAATTGCAGTGAGTTATGGAGCTTTAGTTGAAAAGTTTCCAGTTTCTGGTGGCGCATTTGCTTTTAGTTTTTTAAGTTTTGGAAGATATATTAGTTTCTTCTCATCGTGGTTTTTAACATTTGGTTATGTCTGTGTAGTAGCACTTAATGCAACAGCATTTAGTTTATTAATTAAATTTTTATTACCGAATGTATTAAATAATGGGAAGTTATATACGATTGCAGGTTGGGATGTTTACATAATTGAAATTATTATTGCTACAATATTATTATTAGTATTTATGTTTATCGCGATTAGAGGAGCTAATGTTTCCGGATCGTTACAATACCATTTCTGTGTAGCAATGGTTATTGTATTTATATTAATGTTTTTAGGCTCTTTCTTTGGTAGTAATTTTGATTTAAGCCATTTACAACCTTTAGCCAATGATAAAGCAGGATGGTTTAAATCTATCATTTTGATTGTTGCCATTGCGCCATGGGCTTACGTTGGTTTTGATAATATTCCTCAAACTGCCGAAGAGTTTAACTTTGCCCCTAATAAAACATTTAAATTAATTGTATATAGTTTACTCGCAGCATCACTAACATATGTTGTTATGTTACTTTACACTGGTTGGCTAGGCACACAAACGAAAAGTTTAAATGGTAACTTATGGTTAACAGGTGCTGTAACTCAAGAAGCTTTTGGCTATATTGGTCTTGCCGTGTTAGCTATTGCTATCATTATGGGGATTTTTACTGGGTTAAATGGATTCTTAATGAGTTCAAGTCGTTTACTATTTTCAATGGGACGGTCAGGCATCATGCCGACAGTATTTAGTAAGTTGCATTCTAGACATAAAACACCATATGTTGCGATTATATTTTTAGTAGCAGTAGCTCTGGTAGCACCATGGTTAGGAAGAACAGCACTAACATGGATTGTTAATACGTCATCTACAGGGGTGTCTATTGCATACTTTATTACATGTTTATCTGCGGTAAAATTATTTAGTTATGATAAACAAAGTAATACATACGCACCTATTTATAAGACATTCGCTATTGTTGGTTCAATTGTGTCATTTATTTTCTTAGGATTACTGCTTATTCCAGGCTCTCCTGCAGCACTTTCTGGGCCATCATATATCGCATTGGGTATATGGTTAATCATAGGTTTAATCTTCTTTATCATTCGTTATCCCAAACTTAAGAATATGGATAATGATGAATTAAGTCGATTAATTTTAAATCGTTCTGAAAGTGAAGTCCAATATATAATTGATGAACCGAGTAAATCTAAATAAATGATGTAAAAAACCAAAATAGATGTCTTAGATATTGAAATATCATACTCTTAGCATCATCTCTAAAAAGAGGCTGAGACAGCATGACCAAATAATAATAGCAGTAAGATGATTGCAATTAGGAATCTTCTTACTGCTACTTTTATATTCAATAATGAGTAGTGAATGGTTTCGCGTTCTTTGGGCGCTGTTTCAACCAGCTTTATGCTTGGGATTCATTTTTCAGGAATTGATGCGTCATACATAATCTATCTATCTCTAGTAATAAAATCAAAAGACTATTAAAAGATAGTATCCGAGATTAATGTGATGCATTTGAAGTTGTGAATCAAACTAGTTTATTGTTTTATAATCTTTTTCTTGTGCGAGTGCGATCGAATTCTGAAATAATGATTTTTGAAATTTGATCGGCAAACAATAATCCTAATGCAATGGCTCCGGCAATGAGAGTCACTTCAAGCATTGTATTAATTGCTTTACTAAAATGAAGTAAAACTAAATTTTTTGTCGCATCATAAGCGAGGCCACCAGGTACTAGGGGGATAATGCCAGTTACCATAAAGATGATAACTGGTTCTTTCATACGTCTTGCCATATAATGACTGAGTAAACCTAAAGCTAAGCTACCAAAAAAGCTAGAATAAATTGTATGAATCTCTAAACCATCAAGGAATAGAATATAAATCATCCAACCACATGCACCAACAAAACCACATGATAGATAAAGTCTTCTAGGTGCATCGAATATCACACAGAAAAAGAGTGAAGCAAGAAAACTAAATAAAAAATTGAATAACCAAAACATTTTACTGCACTCCTAGACCAAAATTAATATAGAACTTACGCCTGCACCAATCCCAAAAGCAGTCACTAAAGCTTCTAAAGATTTTGTTGTAAACATTAACATATGACCGCCAAATAAATCTTGAATGGCATTTGTAATTAATACGCCAGGTACAATCGGCATGACAGCTGCGATAATAATAGTTGCCAAATCACCACTAGGTACTAGAGAATGCCCCCATACTGAAATCATACCAATGACTAAAGAGCCGATAAATTCAGGAATAAATTGGGCATGCAATTTACGATCTAGTATTTCGACAACAAGGTATCCAATACTGCCTGCTAATACTGCAGTTATTACATCTACTAGATGTCCGCCTTGTAAATATAAAAAGCTAATTGCAATGATTGTTGCAGCAATACCTTTAAAGGGAAGACTGCTGTCTCTCTTTGCTACATATATGTCTTCTAACTTTCTCTTAGCTTCTTCAAGACTTATAGTGCCATGAGTAATTTGACGTGAAATTTCATTAGCCTGAGAAATTTTAATTAAATTAGTATCACGTGTTTTTATTCTATACAAGCGAGGATATGATTCGTTGTGTAAAACGGATTCAATCACAGTGTTAGTTACAAAACTATTACTTTCTGGATAGCCTAACTTTGTCGCAATACGTGACATGGTATCTTCTACTCGTGTGCCCTCAGCACCGGACTCTAATAATATTCGTGCTGCAAGCATGACAACATCTTTAATGAGACTTTCATAAGTCCCTTCATTTGAATCAATACGCATTATATCACCAATTTTTTTAAATTAAGAATTAATAATTATTATAGTAGAAGTCTTTCGAAATCTCTACTGATATTGGTCAGCATCTTCGTTTTAAAAAGTTATTAAATTAGAAAAAGGGAGTATTCCATATTTTAATAATTTCAAATAAAAAAGGTTAATTTTTATATATTATGAAAAATAAACTTATTAAATGTATATTTACACTAATGAAATGTTTCAAATATTTCAAAATGGTTAAAGTAATATTAGTTAACGATTACAAGGAATATATTGAGTAGCGACTGTATATTCTATGAGGTTAACTTAATACGTAGTAGTGATAAAAGTTCTCCCAAGGATACTACTAAGAAACATACTTCGAAGTAACCGAAGTGTGTTTTCTTTTTGAAAAATTTATTATAAATTGATTTAGACACTAAATTTGTTGCTAAAAAACCCTACAATTGATTATTGTAGGGTTCAAAGCTCATAGATTAAATTTTAAATACTAAAAAACTCTTTGAAATCATCAACATTTAATATATGACCGATGTAGAAACTACCAAACTCACCATAACGAGCGGTAGTTTCATCAAAACGCATTTCATACACAATTTTCTTGAATTGTAAAACATCGTCAGAAAATAGTGTTACACCCCATTCAAAATCATCAAATCCAATTGATCCAGTAATAAATTGTTTGATTTTACCTGCATATTTACGACCAATCATTCCGTGATTATACATTAATTTTTTACGGTCTTCGATAGGTAACATATACCAGTTATACGTCTCATTTCGACGTTTGTCCATTGGATAGAAACAAATGTATTCAGAATGAGGAAGTTCAGGGTATAATCGGGCTTTAATATGAGGATTTTCATAAGGATTCTCATCTGATTTACCTGTTAAATAGTTACTTAATTCGATGACTGAAACATAAGAATAAGTCGGAATGAGATAATCCGCAATACGTAATTTATTAAAATCATTCTCGATTTTATTAAGTTCTTTCATTTCTGGGCGTAAGAACCATAAAAGAAGATCTGCTTTTTGACCAGTAATATTATATATTGCGTGATCACCAGTATGTGATTCTCTAACATGTGTTCTATCATTGATAAATGATTCTAATTCAGAAATCATAGATTCACGTTCATCTTCTGAAACTAGTCGGAAAGTTGTCCAATCTATTGCATAAAATAAATGTAAACTATACCAACCATCTAAAGTTTCTGCTACTTCACTCATATTTATCGCTCCTTATATTTCGTTTCTTATTTTAATTCACATTAAATTTTATCATAAACAATCCTTAAACTTCTAAGTAAATGTTTACAAATGAGTGAAATGGAATTCTACTATAAAATAGCGTATAATTTCATATGTAAACGTTATTATAAATGTATATTGAGGAGGATATTATGGCTGATTTATTAAATGTTCTACAGGACAAATTATCCGGAAAAAATGTAAAAATTGTATTACCTGAAGGTGAGGATGAAAGAGTATTAACTGCGGCTACGCAATTACAAAATACTGACTATATAGCACCTATTGTCTTAGGTAATAAAGACAAAATTAAATCATTAGCGACAGAGAATTCTCTAGATTTAGCTCAAATTGAAATTATTGATCCATCTACAAGTGAACTAAAGACTAAACTTATTGACTCATTTGTTGAACGTCGTAAGGGTAAAGCGACGAAAGAACAGGCTGTTGAATTATTAAACAATGTTAACTACTTTGGTACGATGCTTGTTTATACTGGGAAAGCTGCTGGTTTAGTAAGTGGTGCTGCTCACTCTACTGGTGATACAGTACGTCCTGCATTACAAATTATTAAAACAAAACCTGGTGTTTCAAGAACATCCGGTATCTTCTTTATGATTAAAGGAGATGAACAATACATCTTTGGAGATTGCGCCATCAATCCAGAATTAGATGTTCAAGGTTTAGCTGAGATTGCAGTAGAAAGCGCTAAATCTGCTCAAAGTTTTGGAATGGATCCTAAAGTAGCCATGCTTAGCTTTTCTACCAAAGGTTCAGCTAAGGCAGATGATGTGACTAAGGTGCAAGATGCATTGAAATTAGCTCAAGATAAAGTTGAAGCAGATCATTTAGATAATGTTGTTATTGATGGTGAATTCCAATTTGATGCGGCTATTGTTCCTAGTGCAGCTGAAAAGAAAGCTCCAGGTGCAAAAATTCAAGGTGATGCCAATGTATTCGTCTTCCCAAGTTTAGAAGCGGGGAATATTGGTTATAAAATTGCACAACGTTTAGGTGGATATGATGCTGTAGGTCCAGTGCTTCAAGGATTAAATTCACCTGTAAATGATTTATCACGTGGTTGCTCAACTGAAGATGTTTATAACTTATCTATTATTACAGCTGCTCAATCTCTTCAATAATGGATTTAGCAAGTAAATATTTTAATCAGATTCATTGGCGTTACGTTGACCATACCAATGGTTTAGAACCCATGCAATCCTTTGCATTCGACGATACGTTCTCGGAAAGTGTTGGTAAAGATTTATCTTGTAATGTTGTTAGGACTTGGATTCATCAACATACAGTCATTCTAGGTATTCATGACTCACGTTTGCCTTTGCTAAGTGAGGGAATTCGTTATCTTACGGATGAAGCAGGCTATAATGCCATCGTAAGGAATTCTGGTGGTCTTGGAGTAGTGTTAGATCAAGGTGTATTAAATATTTCACTTATATTTAAGGGACAAACTGAAACGACAATTGATGAAGCATTTACAGTGATGTACTTATTAATTTGTAAAATGTTCGAAGATGAGGATGTTAACATTGATACTCATGAAATTGAACATTCATATTGTCCTGGGAAATTTGATTTAAGCATTAACGGTAAGAAGTTTGCTGGTATCTCTCAAAGACGTGTACGTGGTGGTATCGCAGTGCAAATTTATTTATGTGTGGAAGGTTCAGGTTCTGACCGTGCGTTAATGATGCGTGAATTTTATTACCGTGCGCTTCAAGGACAAACGACAAAGTTTCACTATCCTGATATTCATCCATCTTGCATGGCGTCACTAGAAACATTATTAAATAGAGAGATAAAAGTTCATGATGTAATGTTCCTTTTGTTATATGCTCTAAAGGATTTAGGAGCAGATTTAAATATGGATCCAATAACAGAAGATGAATGGTCACGTTATGAAGGATATTTTGAGAAAATGATTGACCGTAATGCTAAAATGAATGAAAAATTGAGTTTTTAATACATTTTTTGAAATAGATGAGTCACATCTAATAGTATTTGAGGCATAAAGTTTTTAGACTAGTGAAAAAAGGCAGTTTCTATTGAAAAGATATAGAAATTGTCTTTTTCATTATTTATTATTTCTATTATGTTCAGCTCGTTGAACTACTATTTTTCTTATATTAAGTGTCATTAATACAAACCCAAGTTCTCTTTTGACTTTATTTATACCTCAAACTCACACTCGAGTGAAACCCAAAACAGCCTTCATAAATTTTTGTTTGATTGTAGATATTTTTTGTTTCTGGTTTAGAAAGTTTTTGATTAATTTAGGCTTTGAAATATCCCTATTAAAAAGAGGAGTTTCATGAAAAAGATTAGTTTATCAATTGTTGGCACAGTATTATTAACGTCTTTGAGTTCTTCACTTTTAGGAAATGTAACACATGTGCAAACGGATAAGAAAGATAAATTGAAACAATCCTAAACAAATCCTAATGCAAGTAAAAGAATACCAAACAAAGATATTCTTAGAACAGATAATAATTATTGAATAAGAAAATTAAAAGTAATGATGACGATGTGTATTCAATAGACGATGCTACTTTATACAAAAAGGTGAGAGATAAGAACCAAAAAAGATCCTAAGATGGATAGCATGTTAGAAAATAGATTTGAAGGCAAAGGCGGCAAAACTAAATATGTTGTACATAAAAATGGAACAGTCACTATTTATTAAAAAATGGGCTTCTCACGTTAGCTCAGGTAATTTAAGTGCTCTTGTTGTTGTTTTTGGAGGACCAGTAACTGTACTGTTAACATTAATTATATCTGGAATGTAAAGAGGTAAATTTCTTAAAGGATACGTTAAGATACATGTTTTCATGTCTCCTACTCCAATTGTTACAAGTGTTAAACCTCAATAATTATATTAGTAAATACATAATTACTAAAAAGTCAATAACTGATATAAGCTACTGGTTTTTTAATCCGAAACACATAGATATGTTATTTAATATCAAACTAAAAAAAGAGGTAAAATCAGATTAAAATTAAAAGATGTAAAGTACAATTACTTTAAGACAAGAAATAAGCCAAATGAAAAAGTTCATTTGACTTATCTATGTATGTCAAATTATTAAACTACTCAAACTCTTCTGCTTAAATAATAAACAATTATTTAAGGCCTGCTGCTGATAAGAAAGCATCTACTACTTGTGCAATAGTATTTACAACTTCTGAAGTTCCATTACCGAATAAATGTACAATAGCTTCTTTTGCTCCAGATAAAGATCCGAAAATATTACCGATTGCTGATCCTAAATTTTGAAATTGTTCTTGCATAAAAAAACGCCTCCTAGTTGTGTATTTGGTAGAGTGAAATTTCACTCCACACTTCGAACATAATACAATCATTTAGAAACGTCAATTAAATAATGGAGAATTTACTAAAACATTACACAACTATGAAATACAATTTACAATTTCATAAATGAACGCTTTTTACTAATAAATTAATTATCACCAAAAAACAAAAGGGGGAACTTAAAAGGTTCTATGTCAACGTCGATTGGTGACGAGAGAAAGTATTAAGCAACTCTACTCAGTTGCTTAGTACTTTTTTATTCACTTTTAAATATCCTAGAAATAATCAATATTCTATTTCTAAAGTTATAGAAATTTCTATAACCTTAAGAGACACGTTTAATAAGCTTAATTTTATTAGTAATGCCCTGAGTCGGGCCATTTGTTAAATGTGTATACTGAATTGTATTTGTAATATACGGTAAATACTTTATCAATGTCTTAATAACACTCTTTAATTCTTCGGATAGATTATTGTTTCTTGAAGTATATAAAGCATAAGTTAACTGTTTCATGTTGTTAGATTTTAAGGTTCCTAAAATTAAATGAGCCTTTTCATATGTTGGTTTAAGTTGATTATTTAAACCTAATAAATATTGGACAAGACTATACTGACTATGCCATGTGTTAAAAAGTCTAAATGAATGATAATATATACGGTTCAAATCGTGAGGTGTCTTGAGTAACAACTTCCAATAACGCTTTAATTTATTATAATTCAGCTTATCTTTTGTTTGAAATTAATTCATGACTTTAACTCGCGTTCGATTGATTTCACTATTCACTGCTTAAACAGTGGGAAAACGATTAATGATAATTTCTGCTTTTGGAAAAAGTGATTCAATGAGTAAAATATACGGAATATACATATCAACAGATATACTTTTAACTTTTTACGTTGTTTTCTAGAGAACCTCAAGAAATATTCTTTGAGTTTGAATTGACGACAATCTGGCAAGATATCGATGATATCGTGTGTGATACTATCACAATAAATAAAACTCATTGCGCCATCTACATTTTTTGTGGATTTGAATTCATCAAAAGAAAGATGTCTAGTAACTCATCATTAACAGTTGTTTTAACAGAAGCGCTTAGTATTTTTGAATATTGATGTACAGTTGAAAGTGAAACAAATACACTGTCAGCTACATCTTTTTCGGAATTTACTTTAGCTAATTTCTTCATCACCATTAGCTTCACATCGTTAGAAATTGTACAACGTGGTTCAATATAGGGTGTTTGAGTTGTAAATGTTTGACCACACTCCTTACAGTAAAACAGTTGTTTTTTAACTGTAAGTCGCAGGCCTTTCAAGAATTAATACTATATAAACTTTGGTTTGCCGAAATCCATGTTTAATGATTAATTGACTATCGTTTTTAATACCACAGCATTCATATCCCATAGGATCGTACGTCAAAATACCCCCATATAGTAAACACTGCACATTTTTATGTAAATGTAAACCAAGATTTTGAGTGATTTTTAAATTTTCTACTTCAATTCTAATGATTTCTGATATATCATTACACATAGGCACAGTCTCTCTCCTTAATCGTTTGTTAAGGCACTTATAATTATAGAGATATTTGTGCTTTTTTATATCTAAATTTATAAAACGGCTAGTGAATTTTATTCACCAACCGTTAAAAGTATAGAACCTATTCATTCCTTATATATTAGTGAAAAATACTGATGATATATTCATATTTTTAAGACAACATAAGAAAATCTTATTAAAACCCGTTTTTAGTAATCAAGGAAGAGCAATTGTTGCTATTGCACGAAAAAAATATTTATAAATTAATTATAATATTATTCGAAAAATATACTTATAAAGATTTGATAAAATTAATTAAACGGAAATATTTAAATACTACTTATATTTGTCAGCTTTTTATTGAAGCAAAGACAAAAGAAGATACTCTTTTTGATATCCGATTACGTGTTAGAAAGAATATATATGGGCAGAGGCAAAAAGTTAAAATATATCTGCGAATTGGTATAGGTAGAAATATTACGTCTAATATAAGTCGAGGAGGTGCAATAGCTCCTATTATTCCTTTCTTACAAAGTAATTTTAAAGATAATTGAAAAGAAATAAAAAATAAACTTGAAACATTATGTAAAACATTTCCTACTCGTTTTGAAAGTTTATACAGTCATTCTTTAGATGCTCTAGGTATAGATTCTGATGGAAAAATGGGATTATTTGAAGTTAATACTTATCCAGGACAACACTTTTTTATACAGAAGACGCAGAAGTACGAGTAGACTACTTTAGATACTTACTAAAATTAAGTAAACAAAATAAAAAAGGTAGACTGCAAATATAATAATATATTAAAATGACGTGTATACTCACTATAAGGCAACAAATGAGCTTGAGGCATCAATCATTGTTCAGGTATTTTTCACATATTGGCAGTCGATGACTGAATTGAAAATGCGCTTATATCAAGCTTATTTCAACTATAGTCTGGGATCTTAACAAAGAGAATTTCATTCAGAAATTCAACAGACAAAGCAAGTTGGGGATCGTTGCCGAGGTGAGACAACGAATTCAATATGAATTCTGTCCCACTCCCATTTCTATAGATCAATTTAATAAACTACTCAAAATATTCTACTTCAATAACAAACAATTATTGGTTCTGTTGCAAAGTTGTTTTTATAATATAATTTTAACAAAAAGAAGTATTCTGTATGAACGTTTAGCGAAGAGAATCTCATATTTTAAAATAATAATTAGCTATTTTTTCCTGACTTTGTAACAGAACCGATTTATATATATCATTAATAATGAAAAAAGAGGTACTAATAGTTTCTGAATGGTCATATTACAAATGAAATTGAATAAAATTCTGGGGTAAGAGAAATGAAAACAAATTCCTAAAAAATTTAGTTCTTGGTTTAACGCAAAATGAATACGATATGCTATGTTTACAGACTCCAAAAATGTTCATTACAATTCATACAATAGTTATTATAACAACCACATTTGCTTTGAATATCGAATTACATCTTTTTTAATTCCAACAATATTTTTGGACGATATAAAAGCAGTAGGAACGAGTAGAAGACAAATTTCAAAATAGATGTTTGTATAGAACCTAAAATAGTCTGGTATTAGAGAGTAATTGACGTTTAAAACAATGCTAGGTAATACTGACGACATAACAGGACATTTGTTATTTAAAGCTGATGATATGGCTGTTATTAAGTTTGATAAAGGATAAGGGTATTTTACGAATTCTAGACCGCATAATAAAGCGTCAATTTTGTTTGTACCGACTTTTAAATTTGGTTTAGTTGTATTTACTAGATTATACGAAAGTGCCTTATTTTTTAACTATTTTAATATAAAATCACATATAAAGGCGCCGTATTTTGGCGAGAGTATTACATATATAGAAAGCACTAAGACGATTAAATAATTAAATCATCTTAGTGCTATTATTTTGGGATTTATGTTTCAGTGTGTTTTTCTTTATAAATTTAAGAAAATTATATAATACCTATGAGTGTTAAACCTACTTTATCCAAAAACAATATATATTCTATTACATATTTGTAGTATTATAGTTGAGGTGGAAAATTTTAAAAAACTTTTGTAAAAATTTAAGAAATGTTTACGAAATCGAAGTTAATGGTAAATATAATTCATAATTTTGATAACTCTGTAGAAGAGTTTTATAATATTAGAGTGTTGTTAAAAAATGAAAAAGGGTTATTATATTCTTTTGTAGTTAAAAATTTTCTTTAATATATAAAAATACACGCTTAATCATTGGAGATATGAAGGATTTATTCGATAAAATTGACATTTAAGTGGCACGTACAAATGATGAACAAGTACAAAGCGTAGTAGTATCATTTTGAAAAAATTAATGAAACATTCTAACAGTGTCAGTGCACTCAGTAAAAATAATGTATAAATAAGGTATATAAAGGTGAAAGAACATGACTAGACAAGGATACGGGGAGTCTACTGGAAAGATTATTCTGATTGGTGAGCACGCAGTAACATTTGGTCAACCAGCTATCGCGATACCATTCAATGCCGGTAAAATTAAAATCTTAATTGAAAGTATGGAAGAAGGTAATTACTCTTCAATTACAAGTGATGTTTATGATGGAATGTTATACGATGCACCTGAACATCTGAAGTCTATTATTAATCGTTTCATTGAAAAAAGTGGTGTTAAAGAACCTCTTTCTGTAAAAATTCAAACGAACTTACCACCCTCAAGAGGTTTAGGTTCAAGTGCAGCTGTTGCAGTGGCATTTGTTAGAGCAAGTTATGATTTTATGGGTCAACCTTTAGATGATGACACGCTTATCAAAGAAGCAAACTGGGCTGAACAAATTGCACATGGTAAACCAAGCGGTATTGATACTCAAACGATTGTTTCTAATAAGCCGGTTTGGTTTAAACAAGGCCATGTTGAAACATTAAAGTCATTACAATTGGGTGGCTATATGGTAGTTATAGATACTGGCGTCAAAGGGTCTACTAAACAAGCGGTTGAAGACGTACACGCTTTATGTGAAGACCCTAAATATATGGATTATGTAGAGCATATTGGCACATTAGTTCATAATGCAAGCCATTCGATTGAAAATCATGACTTTCAACACTTAGCTGATATTTTTAATGCATGTCAAGAAGATTTAAAACATCTTACTGTCAGTCATGACAAAATTAAAAAACTACTGGTAATAGGTAAAGAACATGGAGCCATTGCCGGTAAATTAACTGGTGGAGGAAGAGGTGGCAGCATGCTTCTTCTTGCGGAAGACTTACAAACTGCTAAGAATATTGTTGCCGCTGTTGAAAAAGCAGGTGCAGCACATACTTGGATTGAACATTTAGGAGGTTAAACCATTGGTGAAAAGTGGCAAAGCGCGTGCACATACGAATATAGCGTTGATTAAATATTGGGGCAAGGCCGATGAAACATATATTATTCCAATGAATAATAGTCTATCTGTTACATTAGACCGTTTCTTCACCGAAACTAAAGTAACTTTTGATCCAAATTTTACTGAAGATCAACTGATTTTAAATGGCCATCAAGTGAATGATAAAGAAACAACCAAGATTCGACGATATATGGATATTGTGAGAGAGAAAGCTGGTACTCATTTATATGCAATGATTGAAAGCGAAAACTTTGTCCCAACAGCAGCAGGACTTGCGTCTTCAGCAAGTGCATATGCTGCTTTAGCTGCTGCATGTAATGAAGCTTTGTCATTAGGTTTATCAGATAAAGATTTATCTAGGTTAGCTCGTCGAGGTTCAGGCTCTGCATCTAGAAGTATTTATGGAGGCTTTGCTGAGTGGGAAAAAGGTTATGATGATTTGACTTCATTTGCCCATGATATTAATGCTGATGATTGGGAAAAAGATTTATCAATGATATTTGTCGTCATCAATAATCAATCTAAAAAAGTATCTAGTCGTTCTGGTATGTCACTTACACGAGAAACCTCGCGATTTTATCAATATTGGTTAGACCATGTTGATGAAGATTTAAAAGAGGCAAAAGAGGCCGTTAAACATAAAGATTTTCAACGTTTAGGAGAAGTCATCGAAGCAAATGGTTTGAGAATGCACGCTACTAATTTAGGTGCACAACCTCCATTCACATATTTAGTACAAGAAAGCTACGATGCTATGGCTATAGTGCATCGATGTCGTGAAGCACATTTACCTTGTTTTTTTACGGTGGATGCTGGACCTAATGTAAAAGTCCTTGTCGAGAAGAAAAATAAAGAAGCTGTGATGGAACGATTTTTAAAAGAATTTGATAAATCTCAAATTATTGCAAGTGATATCATAAGTACTGGCGTTGAAATAATTAAGTAAGGAAGAGATAGAATGATTCAGGTAAAAGCACCCGGAAAACTTTATATTGCAGGCGAATATGCTGTAACCGAACCAGGGTATAAATCTATACTTATTGCAGTTAATCGTTTTGTAACAGCGACTATTGAAGTGTCGAGTGAAGTTGAAGGTAGCATTCATTCAAAAACTTTGCACTATGAACCTGTTAAATTTGATCGTAATGAAGATAAAATTGAAATTTCAGATGTACAAGCAGCAAAACAATTAAAATATGTTGTAACAGCTATTGAAGTATTTGAGCAATATGCACGTAGTTGTAGTATTAAATTGAAACATTTTCATTTAACGATTGATAGCAATTTAGCTGATAATTCTGGGCAAAAGTATGGCTTAGGATCAAGTGCAGCTGTATTAGTATCAGTTGTTAAAGCGTTAAATGAATTTTATTGTATGCAATTATCAAACTTATATATTTATAAGCTGGCAGTGATAGCTAATATGAAATTACAAAGTTTAAGTTCATGTGGTGATATTGCTGTAAGTGTTTATAGTGGTTGGCTTGCTTATAGTACATTCGATCATGATTGGGTTAAACAGCAGATGGAAGAAACATCTGTTAATAAAGTTTTGGAGAAAAACTGGCCTGGACTACATATCGAACCATTACAAGCACCTGAAAATATGGAAGTACTTATTGGATGGACAGGTTCACCAGCATCATCACCTCATTTAGTTAGTGAAGTGAAACGTTTAAAATCGGATCCAAGTTTTTATGGTGACTTTTTAGACCAATCTCATATGTGTGTGGAAAACTTAATTCAAGCTTTCAAGACAAATAATATTAAAGGCGTTCAAAAAATGGTACGTCAGAATCGAACAATTATTCAATCTATGGATAGTGAAGCAGCTGTTGATATTGAAACAGATATGCTTAAAAAATTATGTGATATTGGGGAAAAACACGGTGGTGCCTCTAAAACATCAGGTGCTGGTGGAGGCGACTGTGGTATTACAATTATCAATAATGTTATCGATAAGAAAGTTATTTATGATGAATGGCGAGTTACTGGCATCAAGCCGTTAGAATTCAAAATTTATCATGGTCAGTAGAATAAGGAACAGCCTTTTATGAAAGGTTGTTTTTATTTTGTGGTATTGTAATTTTATGACTTCCTATCAAAATAATCTTGAATTTTATGATAAAAAGAGTAAAATAGTTAGAGTTATATTTAAATGTCTAATACAACAAATGAGTTTATATAGAAAGGTGGGTAGCAAGATGAAAAACAAATTTTTGATTTGCGATGAGTGTCAGGCAGTTAATTTGAAATCTCTAAAGAAAAAGTTGGAGAAATTAGATCCGGAAGCTGAAATTGAAATTGGTTGTCAATCTTATTGTGGACCAGGACGTCGTAAAACATTTGCATTTGTTAACAATCGCCCACTTGCTGCGTTAACTGAAGAAGAGCTTATGGAAAAGGTTACAAGACAATTAAATAAACCTCGTGATCCTGAAGAAGAGGAACGCTTAAGAAAACGAAACGAAGAGCGTAAACGCCGTAAAGAAGAACAAGACCGTAAGCTTAAAGAAAAACTAGAAAAACGTAAAACAGCTAAATAATTGTGATTAAGAGGAACTGACGATGCGCAGTTCCTTTTTTACTAAAGTGGTAGAGGAATACAGTAGCCAGGTCTACTGCATAAGAACCACTAATGATCAAAGAACAAAGTGGTTCTAAAAATAAGTCGTTAAAGGATTCTGTCATTGTGGGGTGTGTGTAAATGTTGTCTCGTAATGCTGTGAAAGGGATATGTTGATCTATGGCAAGCTTAATTAAATTAATAAGTTCCTCAGATTCTTTGTCATATAACGTTGCACCTAAAATTCCATTTGTATCTTTATTAATAACAGCTTTGAATAGGCCTCTAGGATCGTTATTAATTTTATGTCGAGGAATTATATTAACATAGATTTTATTTTCCAGGAAATTATATCCTTTGGATTCAGCTTCACTCGCAGTTAAACCAACCTTTGATAAAGGTGGATCTATAAAGACAGAATAAGGTATGACTCCGCGATTTTCTGTTGTTCTAAATACAATACCAAACATATGTGATTTGATAATTCTGTAGTCATCGAGTGAAATGTATGTAAATTGCAATCCGCCTTTAACGTCACCTGCAGCATAAATATATTTTACTGCAGTTTGCAAATGTTTATTCACAATCACTTCACCTTGCTGACCTAATTTTATGTCTGTATTTTCAAGGCCTAAATCACTAGTATGTGGCTTACGACCTGTTGCTAAAAGCACTGCGTCAGCTGAATAATTTCCTTGATTTGTGTGAACAATGGCTTGATTTTCAACATTTGAAAATGCTATTGTATGAATGTTTGTGTTTATGGTTACACCTTTATCTTGTAAATCTTTAATAACAAGGTTTACCACTTCATGATCTTCGCGAGGCATAATTATATCACCACGCTCAAGTATCGTAACGTGAGTTCCAAAATTCGCAAACATAGATGCGAATTCTAGAGCGATATAGCCACCTCCGATAATGATTAATTCTTGAGGGTGATAGTCAATATTTAATAGCCATGTTGAATCATAAATCTTCTGAGTAGTATCAATACCTTCGATATCTGGAATGACGGCATGTGCTCCTGTATTAATAACTATTTTGTCTGCTGTAATTGTTTCTTTAATTACTCCAGCACTATCAAGTAATTCAAGTATTTCATTTGAAATGAATCTAGCTTTATAGTCTAAAACATCAATATTGTTATTTGAGTCTAGACCTTTATAATTCTTTGCATTTAAAGCATGTACCATCATACATTCTAGGTGACTGTTCGATGACTGCGACCTGTTGACCGTGCGAGGCTGCATGTGCTGCTAATGTTTTACCTGCTTTCCCAAATCCAATGATTATAAGATCATAACTTTTCATGCAACCTCCCGCAAAATATCGTACAAAACATCACTTATTGTTTTGTTTTGATAATAATTCAAGATAAGTTGATGTTCTAGAGTGTAATAATGTGACATTGTATGAGCGATTTGTTTAGATATTTGACAGTTACTTGTAGAATCTCCTGTAAATATTTTTTGGTTATTATTTTTATCTAGAACAAAGTGCGGATATAACTCAGCTAAATTTACTTGAGCTGTACGTTCATTTGCATGATATCCTCCAACCTTACCACGTTGAACTGTGATGTAGTGTTGGTCAGTTAAATATGAAACGACACGTCTTAGTTGGACTAGATTCAAACACGTTAGAGTTGCTAATTCATGACTATTAAACTGTTCTTTATAGTGTTTGGTTAGAAAGCATAGCACGTGTACTGCAATATTAAATTCTAAATTCGTCTCTACTCACCTTAATGTAACTTATTTAGTTACATTAAAGCGTACATTTTTTCTAACGTCAATTTAACAGCTCTTGATAGATGTTAATTGTGAGTGAATTTGTTATGGTTCGGGTAAACATCAATTGACTATTCAATTTTGGAAAATGAAAATAACTGAAGGAGATGACTTGAATGGTAAAACAAGTACAATTAGGTAAATCAAGACGTAAGAGTCTTTCCGATAGCGTTAGGCACGAATGCAGTAGGTGGACATAATTTATATCCACACTTAGATGAAGAACAAGGAAAAGACGTAGTACGTCAAGCCATTGATCACGGTATCACATTATTAGACACAGCATATATTTATGGTCCTGAACGTTCTGAAGAATTAGTAGGTCAAGTTGTTAAAGAGTATCCGCGCCAACAAGTACAAATTGCGACAAAAGGTTCACATGTTATAAAAGATAATGGTGATATCGTTCAAAATAACTATCCTGAATATTTAAAACAACAATTTGAGAATAGTTTAAAACGTCTACAAGTAGATTATATCGATTTATATTATATTCATTTTCCTGATGATAAGACACCTAAAGATAAAACAGTTGCAGCACTAAAAGATGAAGGTAAAATTAAAGCAATTGGTGTGTCTAACTTCTCATTAGATCAATTGAAAGAAGCGAATAAAGATGGGTATGTTGACGTCATTCAATTAGAGTACAATTTATTACATCGTGAAAATGAAGAGATTATGGCATACGCAGCTGAAAATCATATTACATTTGTACCATACTTTCTACTTGCTTCAGGCATCTTATCTGGTAAATATGATGAAAATCAAACATTTGATGACCATCGCGCCACACGTCGTGATTTCCAACCTAAAGTTTTCAAAGATAATGTGCGTCGAGTAAATGAATTAACTGAGATTGCTGAAGCACATGATACAACAATAGCCAACATAGTATTGGCATTCTATTTAACGCGTCCTGCATTAGATGTTGTCATCCCAGGTGCCAAACGTGTAGAACAAGTTGTAGAGAATATTGACGCTGTGAATGTAGAACTTACACAAGACGAAATTGATAAAATTGACCATTTATTTCCAATTGAAAATTAAATAGCTAATTCGACTAAGGAAATGGAACAGAACTCGTATTGAATTCGTTGTGCCAGCCTCGAACCCCAACCTGTAATGTCTGTAGAATTTCTGAATGAAATTCTCTATGTTGGGGTCTTGGGCTGTAGTTGAAAAAGCTTGATGTGAGCGTATTTTTAATTCAGTCATCGACAGCAATACGTAAAACATACCTGAGACAATGATTGATGTCTCGGGATTTTTTATTTGAGTGATACAACTTAAATGGTAGTTAAAAATAGTTAATAAAGACATTTTTTCGTTAACTTTATAAAATTATTACTATTTAATATAATAATGAGTAAGAAAGATAATATAAATACACATGTCTATTTATCTCATAACGTATCAAGATGATTATCAACAATTGATAGATCTTGTGTTAAAAAGTAACACGATTATTTTTGCTTCACCAGTGTATTGGTATATTATTTCCGATTCTTTAAAAGCATTTATTGATCATTGGTCTGAAACATTGCAAGATCAAAACTATCGTGATTTTAAATCTAAGATGGCACAAAAAGACTTTAGGTTAATATTAGTCGGTGGAGACTGCCCTAAAGTCAAAGCAAAACCTTGTATTACTCAAATGAAATACAGTTTAGAGTTTTTAGGGAGAGAATTAACGGGTTATATTATAGGTACTGCGGAAAAGCTTGGTGATATTAAGCAAGATACATTTTCTTTAGCACGTGCAAACCAATGGAATGAAGAATTAAAAAATAAAGATATTAAGAAGTGATAGAAGAGATTTTGTTTTTGAACAATTTTTCTTCCGTCATTTTTCATTTTTAGAGAAATAGAATTTTGAAAATAAGATAATTTTCTAAATATTAATATTTATTAGGACTTGGTTATTAATATTTTTAAAATAATTTTTTAAGTAGGTTTTTAAATGTTTGAATTGAATTAATCCGATATAAATGTGATATAATGCCTATAATAAAAGCTAGTTAATGGTTAGGGGAGAAGTAACATGTACAGTGTCAGACAAGCAACCCAAAATGATGTCGTAGCTATAAGAGATGTTGCGACTAAAGCTTGGTACAACACATATTTGAATATTTATGCAGGTTCAATGGTTAATGAATTGTTAGCTGCCTCTTATAATGAAACACATCTTAGAAAGAGATTAACTGAACAATTATTTTTAGTCGTAGAAGAAGTGGGAGAAATTGTAGGTTTTGCAAACTTTATCTATGGTGAGGAACTGTATCTTTCTGCACATTATGTAAGACCTGAATCTCAACATAAAGGTTATGGTACAAGTTTGCTCGAAGAAGGTTTGAAAAGATTTAAAGAGCGTTACGATACGGTATACTTAGAAGTTGATAATAAAAATAGACATGGTATTGATTATTATAAAGATCATGGTTTTACAATTTTACGTTCATATCAACCTGAAATGTATGGTGAAACAATGGATTTAGCTTTAATGAAAAAGATATTTTAATAAAGATTACAAACTAATGTGCGATGACAATATCTTTTAGTGAAAAAGAGTACTAAAAGTAAATAATTCTAAAGACTAGAAAGGACAGGAGGGAAAGTATGGCGTTATCATCATATGCAACGAGTAAATTAATGGAAGAGAAGGTGTTTAAAGATCCAATTCATAGGTTCATTCATGTGCAGGATCAATTGATTTGGGATTTGATTAAAACGAGAGAGTTTCAGCGTTTAAGACGTATTAAACAACTTGGAACTCTGTATTTGTCTTTTCATACTGCTGAACATAGCCGTTTTGGTCATTCTTTAGGGGTTTATGAAATTGTTCGCCGAATAATTGATGAATCTTTTATAGGAAAGGAAACATGGGATAATACTGATCGTCCTCTTGCATTATGTGCTGCGTTGTTACATGATTTAGGTCATGGTCCCTTCTCTCATAGTTTTGAAAAGATATTTAATACAGACCATGAAGCATTTACACAGGCAATCATTACTGGGAATACTGAAGTTAATAAAGTGCTTAGCCGTGTGTCATATAGTTTTCCCCAACAAGTTGCCGATGTTATAAACAAAACACATGATAATAAGCTCGTTATTTCTATGATTTCCTCTCAAATTGATGCGGATCGAATGGATTACTTACAACGAGATGCTTATTTTACAGGAGTTACATATGGTTCATTTGATATGGAGCGTATTTTAAGATTAATGCTCCCATCTAAGAATGAAGTGTTAATTAAAGATAGTGGAATGCATGCTGTTGAAAACTTTATTATGAGTCGTTATCAGATGTATTGGCAAATCTACTTTCATCCTGTAAGTCGTGGAGGGGAAGTATTATTAAATAATTGTCTTAAACGTGCCAAGCAACTCTACAATGAAGGCTATGAATTTAGAATGTATCCTAAAGACTTTGTGCCATTCTTTGAAGGAACAATGACCATAGAGCAATATGTTGAATTAGAAGAAGCTGTTGTCTTATATTACTTAAAGAAATGGATTAATGAAGAAGATTCAATATTAAGTGATTTATCTAGACGTTTTATCAATCGTGATTTATTTAAATACATACCTTTTGATGGTTCAATTATTACTATTTCTGAATTACAAGAGTTGTTTGAAGCTGGTGGGATAAATCCTGATTATTACTTTGTCAGTGAAGCTTTTTCAGATTTACCTTATGACTATGACCGTCCGGGTTCCAATCGTAAACCTATCCACCTACTTAGACGCAATGGTAAAATGACTGAAATTAGTAATCAATCGATGGTTATTAATAGTATTACCGGTATTAATCGTGAAGATCATAAATTGTATTATCCTAAAGAAATGATTTTAAATATTAAAGATTATGATATAAAAGGCTCAATTATTAATTTATTAAACGAGTTAAATTAGAGGTTTAAGGGGTATTAATGATTTTTCAATATTGAAAATAATAGATTCAAGATATTAAGTTTGCTATAGTGAGGTAATCAAGTTGGCAGAAAAGAAGGGTTTTAACTTTAATATCATCAAAAATGACCCATTAGATGGACATAAAGGAACAAATATTGGTTCAATTAGTTTAGATAATATTGCGCCAGTTTTTATAGATGTTAAAAATCAAAAAGCGTTTATCGATATCGGTGGAATGCATGCACGATCTGAAGTTGAAAAAGGTGTGAAGTGGATTAACGATAAAGAACAAGTTGCTGGAGACGAAGCTAAGGAATATTGGTTATGTTGGGTTACGACTGAACGCAGTGAACAAGGCCCATATTATGCGGGTGTTACAGTTTGTTATTTATTAATTAAACAAAAGTATTAAACGTGGGTATAAGAGCATGCCAGAACATGTTAATATGATGGATAAGTCAATGAAACACCAATTTATCATTAATCAAATTGGTGATGACAATAAGAAGATTCTAAAAGATTTTCTTCAAAATCATAATTTAGAGATGTGGAATAACTCTAGCGAAACATTATATCAAGCATTTGAATAGAGTTAAGAGTCTGAAACATAAATTGATGTGCTCCCTTCAAAGTAGCCATTTTATCCCCTCCAATTAAGAAAACTGTGACATAATTAATAGTAATAATACCTATAATATCGATAGTTTTACTAAATGTTATCAAATAAATTGCAGCGTAGTTAATTTGATAATTTAATAAATGTGGTCATACATATAGTTAACAATATATTTAAATGAAAAGAAAAAGTGACATAAATGTGTCGATATGTTTAATTTACAAAATTCTTAGTTAAAATGAAAGGGAATTTTGGAATACGATTCCAAAAGGTGTAAAATGTAGTTACTACTAAAGGAATTACACTTTGAATCCTAGGGAGGGTTTTTAAATGAAAGCAGCTATAGTAACTAAAGATCATCGCGTTAGTGTTGAAAACAAAACATTGCGAGCATTGAAACCTGGAGAAGCATTAGTAAAAACTGAGTATTGTGGTGTTTGTCACACTGATTTACATGTTAAAAATGCAGATTTCGGAGATGTAACGGGTGTTACATTAGGTCATGAAGGAATTGGACGGGTCATTAAAGTTGCCGATAACGTAGACTCACTAAAAGTAGGTGATCGTGTATCCATTGCTTGGATGTATGCTGCATGTGGAAATTGTGAATATTGTATAACAGGACGAGAAACATTATGTCGAGATGTTTTAAATGCTGGTTATACAGTCGATGGAGCAATGGCGGAAGAAGTTATCGTCGATGCTAACTATGCAGTAAAGGTGCCAGAAAATCTTGATCCTGCTGCAGCTTCATCTATAACTTGTGCAGGTGTAACAACATATAAAGCAGTAAAGGTCAGTGGTATTCAACCTGGACAATGGCTAGGCGTATTTGGTATAGGAGGATTAGGTAATTTAGCTTTACAATATGCTAAAAATGTAATGGGCACAAAAGTTGTAGCATTTGATATTAATGATGATAAATTAGCATTTGCTAAAGAACTTGGTGCTGATGCAATTATTAATTCTAGTGATGTAGATCCAGTTGAAGAAGTGAATCGTTTAACGAACAATAAAGGTTTGGATGCTACGGTAATTACAGCGGTAGCTAAGACACCTTTTAATCAAGCGGTAGATGTAGTTAAAGCTGGTGCTCGCGTTGTAGCAGTGGGACTACCAGTTGAAAAAATGGATTTGGATATTCCGCGTTTAGTTCTTGATGGCATTGAAGTAGTTGGATCATTGGTAGGAACACGACAAGATTTAAGAGAAGCATTCCAATTCGCTGCAGAAAATAAAGTAGTCCCAAAAGTTCAATTACGCCAATTGTCTGAGATTAATGATATTTTCGATGAAATGGAAAAAGGTACAATAACAGGGCGAATGGTTATTGATATGAATTGTTAATATTAAATAAATAAACATCTTAGTTCTATCCTTTATTTTTAATAAATAAAAAAATGAAAATACTATATACATAAAAATATATTAAAATAAGGGATGATTAGACAATGCAATTTAAATTAAAAGAAGATGACATTTTAGACTTTTTAGAATTAAACTTTCCGGACCAATCATTTGAAAAAAGATGTCTACTTGTAGGACAAAATAAAAAAGCACCTTTAGATATGTATTATTTTGGAAAAGACTTTTTAGCAGTTTTAAATATAGACTTTAACACCTTTGAATATATCAGAGCTTCGGAAGTAGATTATAGCGAAATCGAAAAAATCACATTAAAAGAGGGATTGCTATATAGAAAAATGATTATTGAGACTGAAGATATAGCATTTAAATACGGAACTTCAAAAGCTTTAATGAGTGATTTCCAAAATGAAAATTTCAAACAATTTATTCATGGCGAAAAGACTAGAGTAATCTTTAAGGATGGTCAGTTTATTTGAGATTAATATGCAATACGCAAAAATGTTTTGCAAAATTTAATTATTTAATGATATAATATGATGATAAAAGTAACAAATATTTTAAGAAACATGAGGTAAAAAGGTGAAACATATCTTATTCATCATTGCAACAATTGTTTTCGGCATTGTATATTTTAAAAAATATCAAGTTGATATTGAAGCAAGACATTAGAAATCATTACGTATTACATTAATGCATGTGTATCTATATGATATGCATGTATTTTTTCATCTATAGTCATTAGGCTTTGAACACTACAAGCAGTAGGACTTTTATGCTATAATGATTTGTATTATTTTAAAGATTTAGGTGAGTAGTAAATTGGATAAGAACATTAAGATTCAAACACGGCAAGTTTTGAAACAAAATGGAGAAAAACAAAAATTTGAATTTACTATAGAAGGTTCTTGGCAACAACGACGTGCTGATTTTATTCGTTACGAGGAATACATTGAAGATGCTAAAGTCAGTATTACAATTAAAATTGAAGATAGTGGTGTAAAGTTAATTCGTAAAGGCCACATCAATATGAATTTACATTTTGTTGAAGGTAAAGAAACAACAGCTTTATATGAAATACCTGCTGGACGTATTTCATTAACCGTCAAAACACTGAGCATTATACATTTTGTTACTCAAGATGGTGGGAAACTTAAAATTCATTATGAGTTATATCAAAATGAAGAAAAAATGGGTTCTTATCAATATGAAATAAACTACAAGGAGATAAGCGAATGAATATTATCGATCAAGTTAAACAGACATTAATAGAAGAAATTAAAGCTAGTATTAACAAAGCTAATCTTGCTGAGGATACTCCCGAAATTAAAATTGAAATTCCGAAAGATACAAAAAACGGAGATTATTCTTCAAATATTGCAATGGTTTTAACTAAAATTGCTAAACGTAATCCTCGTGAAATAGCACAAGCAATTGTAGATCATTTAGATACAAGTAAACCCCATGTTAAACAAGTTGATATCGCTGGACCTGGCTTTATTAATTTTTATTTAAATAATCAGTATTTAACAGATATTATCCCTGAAGCTATTAAAAAAGGTAATCGATTTGGATATGCAGACGAGTCTAAGAACACAAATATTTTATTAGAATACGTGTCTGCAAACCCAACAGGAGATTTACATATAGGTCATGCTAGAAATGCTGCTGTCGGCGATTCTTTAGCAAATATTTTAATTGCTGCTGGTTATAATGTGACACGTGAGTATTATATCAATGATGCTGGAAACCAAATTACTAATTTAGCTCGCTCAATAGAAACACGTTTCTTTGAAGCTTTAGGTGATGTTAGCCATGAAATGCCTGAAGATGGCTATAATGGTAAAGACATTATTGAAATTGGTAAAGATTTATCTGACAAACACCCAGAAATTAAAGATTACTCTGATGAAGAACGCCTAAAAACTTTTAGACAATTAGGTGTTGATTACGAAATGGATAAATTAAAAAAAGATTTAGCCGATTTCAATGTTCATTTTGATAATTGGTTTAGCGAGACTTCTTTATATGAAAATGGCGCAATCAAAACTACGTTAGCTAAAATGAAAGAATTGGGTTACACATATGAAGCGGATGGAGCTACTTGGTTACGTACGAGTGATTTCAAAGATGATAAAGACCGTGTGTTAATTAAGAAGGATGGTAACTACACTTATTTCACTCCTGATACTGCGTATCATTACAACAAAATTAATCGTGGAAATGATATTTTGATTGATTTGATGGGTGCGGATCATCATGGTTATATCAACCGTCTCAAAGCCAGTCTTGAAACATTTGGTGTAAATAGTGATCGACTTGAAATTCAAATCATGCAAATGGTTCGTTTAATGCAAAATGGTGAAGAAGTTAAAATGAGTAAACGTACAGGTAATGCAATTACGTTACGTGAAATTATGGATGAAGTAGGTATTGATGCTGCTCGTTATTTCTTAACAATGCGTAGTCCAGATTCTCATTTCGATTTTGACCTTGAACTTGCAAAAGAACAATCTCAAGACAACCCAATATACTATGCTCAATACGCACATGCGCGTATTTGCTCTATATTAAAACAAGCTAAAGAACAAGGAGTAGAAATCACGACGGATGCAGATTTCAGTACAATTACTAACGAGAAAGCAATCGAATTGTTGAAGAAAGTTGCTGAATTTGAAACGACAATTGAGAGTGCAGCTGAACATCGTGCGCCGCATCGTTTAACTAATTATATTCAAGATTTAGCATCAGCTTTCCATAAATTCTATAATGCAGAAAAGGTGCTTACAGACGATGCTGAAAAAACAAAAGCTCATGTTGCTATGATAGAAGCGGTACGTATTACGTTGCACAATGCATTAACCTTAGTAGGTGTTACTGCGCCTGAGTCTATGTAATCTATTCAAAATATAATTTTTAATGTGCCTGAGACATCAATCATTGTCTCAGGCAGTTTTACGTATTAGCAGTCGATGACTAAAATGAAAATTCACTTATATCAAGCTTTTTCAATTCTAGCCTGGGGCCCCAACATAGAGAATTTCACTCTGAAATTCAACAAACAATGCAAGTCGGGGTTAGTTGCCGGGGTGGGACAACGAATTCAATACGAATTCTGTCCTGTTCCCAATATTATGTAAAGATTTGGAGGGATTGTATGCTTTCGACAGAGGAGTTATATCAAATACTTTTTAAATATATGGGACCACAACATTGGTGGCCGGCAGAGAACGCTATTGAAATGATGCTTGGTGTGATTCTTGTTCAAAATACGAATTGGAAGAATGCACATATGGCATTGATGAATTTGAAAGCGCAGACGAATTATGATGTACAAAAAATCTTAAATATGCCTTTAGATGAATTGCAACAAACGATTCGCTCAAGTGGTTTCTATAAAAATAAAGGTAAAGCAATCCATACTTTAATGTCATGGTTGAACAATCATCATTTTGATTGCGAAGCAATTGTACAACATTATGGTAAAAATTTAAGAAAAGAATTACTTAAAATTCGAGGTATCGGTAGTGAAACGGCAGATGTTTTACTTGTTTATATTTTTAGAGGTATAGAATTTATTCCTGATAGTTATGCACGTCGTATTTTTGCTAAGTTAGGCTATCAACATACTGAAACCTATGATCAATTTAAAAGAGAAATTGAATTACCAGAGTCATTTTCTAATCAAGATGCTAATGAATTTCATGCTTTATTAGATACCTTTGGTAAAAATTATTTCAATGGTAAGGATGAACATCGCCATACATTTTTAGATGCATATTTTGAAAATTAAGTATTGACCTTAACGTTACGTTATACCTCATACATCATTTCAGGAGGTGAAATGATGAAAGAAAGCTTTAGTCCTAAAGACCTTTGTGATATTACAGGAGTAAGTTTACGCACGCTTCACTATTATCATGAAAAGGGATTACTTTTACCATATCAAATTGGGGAGAATGGCTATCGTTATTATAGTGTAAAGGACATAGCTAAATTACAATATATCCTCTTTTTAAGAGAGTTGGATTTGCCATTGAAGAAAATTGAAGCATATTTTGATGCAGATGGTCATTTTAGAAATAAAGTATTACAAGACAATTTTCAACATGTGGTAAATAAGAGAAATCGCTTGAATCATATCATTGAATTACTAGAACATCATTTTAAACAGGAAGAAAACGAGGATATTGAGGTGACAACTATGCAAAACTTTGATTTAAATCAACAATATGATCAAGAAGCCGCACTTAAGTATGGAGATAGTAAGTATTATCATTCATAATAAAAAAGAGCAAGAATGTAGGACTGAGTTAGAAAAGGAACATCATTTTGAACAAGTTAACAAACAGTTAATTACATTTTTGATCAAATGAATGAATTGTATAAAGGTGATGTAGCAACATGTGAAGCAAGTATTAAGATTAAACAATTAGAAGATATTCTACAATCTCAGGTTCCTAATTGCGATTATCAGTTTTTACAATACATTGCTCAAACTTATACTCAAGATGAGTGTTTTGTATTGAATATTAATAAACATCGCAAGGATGGGTTAAATGTATATATTGCAAATGCGATTGAAGAATATGTCAATGCATAAACTTAGTGCGCACTTCCAATAAAGGGAGTGCGTTTTTCTAAAACAAAAAAATTGCACTTAATTATATTGTTTTTATTGTTGTATGTAATTTTGTATTTTAAATAATATAAGTATATAATGATTGCGTAATAACAAAGAATTATATTTAGAAGGAAAGCATTTGTTTCACTCTTATAAATTATTTTGGCTGAATTTTTTCAAATTAAATGGACGTTCTAGACGTCGCGACTTTTGGTGGCCGTTTTTAATTAATTCAGTTATAGAAATTTTACTATCAGCTGTTGCAAACATTTTTGAAAATTTCAATGCGCACGGTGAATTGATATCAACAATAATATATGACTTAGTCATACTAATTCTTAGCATTGGGACTTTTACCTTATCGGTGTGATGTTTCTATGATATAGGTATGACGAAGATGTTTCCGGTATTCTATTTAGTATTAGTTTTACTCCCCTTTTTAGATGATGTAACCGGCTATTTTATTAACCAAATGCATTTAGCACATAATAGTTTATTTGTAAACATTTATGGTGGTGTACTAATAGCTTACGTTATCGTCTTTTTGATAGCTTTATTTATAGCTTTAGCTTATTGTGGTGCTGACAGTGAAAAAGGGTCCAATAAATATGGACCTAATCCCAAACCTATTTATGAATAAGATATTGGATGAAAATAATTTTGTAATCAGTCACTCCGTTTTTAATGGAGGGACTAATTTTATATTTAATAGTTTACTTAGTATAATTTAATTAATACATTATTCAAGTTAAAATAATTATTTAAAAATATGAAAAAATTAATGAAATATTGTTGTATTTTGATATGATGAATATGAAGCTTTGATTAAAGAAAATGTTTGAGAAGGGATTGTGCGACAAATGAAAACTAAATTATGGATAATTGTCTGTGCGCTTGTATTAGTATTAGTTGCATGTAGTCAAAGTTCTGAGCATGCTTCTAATAAAAAAGCTGATTCGAAAAAAAATGATAGTGATGATTCCAAGTATCATAGAATTATTTCACTCATGCCGAGTAATACTGAAATTTTATATTGTTTAGGATTAGGTAAAGATATTATTGGTGTGTCAACTGTAGATGACTATCCTAAAGATGTAAAGAAAGATAAAAAACAATTTGATGCCATGAATTTAAATAAAGAGAAACTGTTGAAAGCAAAACCTGATTTGATTTTAGCACATGAGTCGCAAAAAAATTCTGGAGGTAAAGACTTAAAATCACTTAAAAAAGATGGTATCAAAGTGGTATATGTAAAAGATGCACAATCTATTAACGCGACGTATGACACATTTAAATCAATAGGAAAATTGACACATCGTGAGAAACAAGCACAGAATCTTATTGATGAAACAAAACAAAATGTAGATAAAGTCATTCATTCTGTACCTAAGCATCATAAAAAACAGAAGGTGTTTATGGAAGTATCTTTAAAACCAGATATATATACAGCAGGTAAGCATACTTTCTTCAATGATATGCTAGAAAAATTAGATGCTCAAAATAGTTTTTCTAACGTAGACGGTTGGAAGGCCGTAAGCAAGGAAAGTGTTATAAAACATAATCCGGATATACTTATTTCAACAGAAGGAAAATCAAAGGCTGAATATATTAAAATGATTAAGCAACGTGGTGGTTTTGATAAAATTAATGCGGTTAAGAATACACGAATCGAAACTGTCAATAGCGATGAAATCTCACGTCCAGGTCCTCGCATTGATGAGGGATTAAAAGATTTACGAGATGCTATTTATAAAAAGTAATAAGAGAGATGTAAATAACTACAACAAGCTAATTTTAGAAATCGCATTAGAGTTAGACTTAATTCCCTTAAATAATGACTGTGGTTGATTGTTTAAGGGGATTTTTAGGTAGATCTAACCAATGTTGGCACTCATTACAATTAGAGTTTGGTAATATCATCGTAAATAAAGATTTGAAAAGAGAGTATTATGAAAAAAATTCAAAGTATCATTTTATGGTTAATTATATTATTTTTAGTTGTAACTATAAGTTTATATTGGGATTTAGGTAGTCTAAAGGGACTCATTCAATCAAACTATATTATTAAATGTACGCTTCCCTAGAGTACTTGAGGCTCTGATTACAGGTGGAGTACTAACGCTAGCAGGACAAATGTATCAAACAATTTTAAATAACCCTCTAGCTGATAGTTTTACGTTAGGTTTAGCAAGTGGTGCATCACTAGGATCAGGTTTAGCCTTATTTTTCGGACTAAGTTTCTTATGGTTGCCATTATTTTCGATTGTATTTAGTTTAGTAACTTTAATGCTTGTTCTTAGTTTGTTGGCCGGCTATTCTTACAAGAGGCTATCCAATAAGAATGCTTATTCTATTAGGTTTGATGATTGGTGCATTATTAAATTCCTTACTTTATTTACTTGTTTTAATCAGTCCTAGGAAAATGAATTCAATCGCAAATTACCTATTTGGAGGTTTTGCATCGGCAGAATATCACGATGTAATGATAATTGCAGTTATATCATGTATCGGTGTCATGATTTTATTTTCGATGCAAAAAGGTATAAAATTATTGCAAGTTGGTGAGTTAAAAAGTCAATCACTAGGATTAAATGTGCAAAGTGTAACTTATATCGTACTTATTATTGCATCTATAATGACAGCTGTTGTAGTAGCTTATGTAGGGATTATTGGATTTATAGGAATGATTATTCCGCAATTAATAAGGAGATTTTATTGCCACTATCATTTAGGAATACTTATGTTACTTAATATTTTAATAGGTGGCGTAATTATGCTGATGGCTGATTTTATAGGTGGCACAATTCTTCAGCCTATACAGATACCAGCCAGTATTATTATAGCGTTATTAGGTGTTCCCGTTTTATTTTATATTCTTATTACACAATCTAAGGTGTGACGATAATTGTATTCATTTGCTAAAATAAGAACTATTAAAAAGGTAAGAGGTAACTTGAAATGGATTTAACTCATATTAAGGCTATAGTCTTCGATTTAGAAGGAACATTATTAGATAGAGTAAAGTCGCGTGAGAAATTTATTGAAGAACAATACGAACGCTTTCGCGACTACTTTATTCATGTACAATTAGCTGATTACAAAAATAAATTTATCGAATTAGATGATGATGAAGATAATGATAAACCAGATTTATACAAACAAATCATTGAACAGTTTCATATTGATCGGCTAACGTGGAAAGATTTATTTAATGATTTTGAGATGCACTTTTATCGTTATGTTTTTCCATATTACGATACATTATATACTTTAGAAAAGTTATCGAGTCACCATTATTTAATAGGTGTTATCGCTAATGGTAAATCAAAAATAAAGCAATTTAGATTACATTCACTAGGAATTATACATGTCATTAATTATTTAACTACATCTGAAACAGTAGGTTATCGTAAACCACATCCCCAAATATTTGAAGACATGATTGAACAGTTAGGTGTTGAACCTTCTGAGGTGATGTATGTAGGCGATGATGCACTCAATGATGTTGCTCCTGCACGTGCAATGGGTATGGTAAGTGTATGGTATAAACAAGACGATGCAGAATTAGAACCTCTTGAAAATGAAGTCGATTATACTATTTCAACGATTGAGGAATTATTAAAAATTTTACCTGAAAAGTTTGAAACAGAAGGAGAAGAAGAACGAAATGGCTATGGATTTAATTACTAATAAAGATGGAACAGCACTTCATTACAGTACCATGGGAGAAGGATATCCTGTTGTATTCATTCACACTGCATTTGATAATTATTCATTATTTAATGATATTGCGCAATTATTGTCTAAATCATTTCAAGTCGTTCTTCTTGATTTGAGAGGTCATGGTTATTCAGATAAACCGAGAGATATTGAATTTCATCATTTTGTAGATGATATAAAGTTTTTACTAGATTCTATTTACATTGATCAAGCGGCGATGATTGGCCATGAAATGGGAGCGATGATTGCAGCAGATATGTCTATAAGATATCCAGGTTATGTATCTTCAATTACTTTAGTTAACCCCACATCTATAGAAGGTGAGTTACCTGAAGAACGGCTATTTAGAAAGTATGCACATAAAATACGTAACTGGGAAGACGATAAACAAGAGAAATTTTTAGATAAGCGTAAATATTACAAGGCACGTAAGATGAATAAGTTTTTAAAACATGTGAAAGATACTAACGCCATTTCTACTAAAGAAGAAATTCAAGCTGTTAAAGATGTCTTTAAATCTCAAGGAATTTCAGATGTTTTTAAACATGTAAAAGTACCTACCTCAATCATTGCAGGTGAACATGGCGAACGGACAACAACATTAGAAGCGAAAGAAGTCGCTGATTTAATCGCACATTGTGAATTTGAGGTTTACGACCAATCAAGCCTATACCCATTCGTAGAAGAACAAGACAACTTCGTCAAAGAAATAACAAAATTTATTAAATATTATTCTCCACACAAAAGAACATAAAAGTTTAAAATGAAGTATTTACACAAGAAAGGCAACAAATACTTTAAGTTGGGGAATGGGACAGCGATTTATAACCATTTTTATGTGGCTTGCGGTAGTTTTAAGAATATAAAAATGTTCATTATAATTTCTTTTAGATAATAGGTAATATTTTTGATTTATAAAAAGTGTTACTTGTAATGATTTTGTAATATTATTGTCATTTTAGTAATATTTATAGTATAATTTAGTTAAGCACAAAGTGGATAAAGAAATAAAGGAGAGAGTGCTTATGAAAAAGCTAATGTCATCATTACTTGTTTTAGGATTAGTTATAACAGGAGTAGGCGTTAGTCATAATGTTGAAGCAGTGACTGGTAATACAATGAAAACAGTACAACGATTAAATCATGATGATCAATCATTAGAAAATGTTAAAATAGGCGAATCTATGAAAAGTGTTTTAAATAAATATCATAATCCGATTTATTCTTATAATCTTAATGGAACTGAAAAATATTATGAATTTAGAACAAATAAAGGTGTACTACTTATAACAGCGAATGGTAAAAAAGATAGAGGTCATGTGATTCGAGTCTCTATGACATATAACGTAGCGAATGGCCCTTCTTACAAATCTGTGAAACGTCAACTTGGAAATAAAGCTATTAGCCGTGTACACTATAATAGTGTGACAGGTAACTTTGGATACATTCAAAGTGGTCATACGAGCTACCAATTCAGTTCTAATTCACCTAACGATAAAAACATGAAATTATATCGTATAGATTTAGCTAAATAATCATATACAGTAAATAGAAAGATATTTTTAGAATCAAGTCAATAAGTAATGAAGTTGTGGAGCATAAAGATGAGCCTGAGACATCAATCAATGTCTCGGGTTTTTTACGTATTAAGAAGCGATGACTGAATTGAAAATGCATTTATATCAAGTTTTTTTCAACTATAGTCCGCGGTCTCATCAAAGAAAATTTCATTCAGAAATTCAACAGACAAAGCAAATTGGGTTCGGGGCTGGGACAACGAATTTAATACGAATTCTGTCCCACTCCACTTGTGTTTTTTCAATTTAAACAACAAAGATGACAAATGCTTTAAAGAGAGGTTAGAGAAAAATTATGTATTGTATGGTAAAATTTTAAACTGAAAATCAGTTATTGAATTAATAGTTTATATAAACCTTCACATCAAGTATTTGTATGAAAAAGGAGTTAATCATGCGTACAAATGATAAAGTATTGCTCGAGAATATTAATGATTATTTTAGTCATAAAGGCATGTCGCCAAATCTAGTAGACGATATTAAAGAAAAATTTCGTTCAGATATAAAAAAATCTGAAGAAAAAGATCGAGATTATATTGAATACAGAGGTAAATCGCCAGCACAGTTGATATTGACAATTCAACGTAATTTATTTGCCTTGCAACTTAATCCAGTTATCTTTTTCATTATCAACTTCATTCTCATATCATATTTGTATGATAAACAGTATGTTCCGTTTCAAGCTATTACTGGAATAAGTTTATTTTATTGTTTAGTTATCTTTCCATTAACTATTATTTTGTATATCCGTATAGCTAGAAAAAATTATTTATATAGTAATAAGTTTGAGATGTGGGTTGGAATAGCCGTCGCTATAATTTCTTTAATTTTGATTATCATGCAAGGATTTCATTTTAATTGGGCAATTATTCCAATTTCTGTATATGGTCATCAAGTTGTCTTTTTTGGTGGTATCATTTTAGTTCTGATAGGTACTTTCTTTAAACGTCTAGAATTCGTAGGTGTAGGCTTATTATTCTGTCAGAAAACCATTGATGCTATGATTCCAAAACCTCAAATTGCTCAATTTTTCTCATTAGCTATATGGATTATTCTTGTAGTACTCATCATTTTTTATACAATTAAACTATCTGCCCGTACTAAATCTTAATCTCTAAAAAATGATACAATACTTCCTTTTTGTATATACCAATATTGACTTAACTCAGTATGAATGAAATGATTTTCTTACTGAGTTTTTACTTTGTTATACTGATATTGGATAATAAATTGACTTTAAAGTTCGTCTTTCTGTAGAATTACAAAAAGATACAGTTATAACTTAAATAATTGTATTAATTGAAAAATAAATTAATTCCTCTGTTAGCAAATCAAAGGCGTGACAGTGAATTGATATGGGTATAAGAATTACTAAAGGGAGGTGCCAGGATGAATAAAATTCAAACTTGTAATCAAATTGAACTCAATTATTGTGATGAAGGAGAAGGCATCCCCATTATTTTAATTCATGGATTAGATGGTAACTTGATAGGGTTTAAGGATTTAAAAAATGAACTCAAACAAACATATAGAGTAATCACTTATGATGTAAGAGGGCATGGCAAATCCTCACGAGCAGAATCTTATGATTTAAAAGATCATGTTGATGATTTAAATAATTTAATGGATGCATTAAATATTAGTTCTGCGCATATATTAGGACATGATTTAGGGGGAATTATTGCTAATGAGTTTACTGAGCACTATCAGTATAGGGTTATTACTTTAACTATTATTTCTGCTAAAAGAGAGGATATTACACATGGATTTACGAAGTTAATGGTGGATCATCAAGAAGAAGTGGCAGGATTTAATAAATCAGAAGCCATGATTATTTTATTTCCTAAATTGTTTAAAGATCAAGAAAAAGCAATGAAATGGTACCAATGTCAAAAACTTTATAGCAGACCAACGCCAGAAGATAGTGCTATTGCAATACGTGCGTTACTCAATAACATAGATATCAAAGAGGTACATGATAAAGTTACTGTTCCGACATTAGTTATTAATGGGGGGTACGATACACTTATATTGATAAATTGAATTATAGAATTGATAGTTACTTTGACAATATTAGAAAAGAAGTCTTTAGTGGATCTGGACATACACCACATATTGAAGAAGCAGAAAAATTTTTAAACGTATACTTAGATTTTATAGAACAAGAAGAAAGCTAGTTACAACTTAAATAAGCCCTTGAATGGTCGGATTTTGTATTGAGGTTCTTAAAAAATTGGACTTAAAAAGGTACACAAAAAATCATTCAAGGGCATTTAATATAGCAATAATATCTTAAATTTTATAGAATCAAATATATTCATTAATTAAAAAAGAGTAAGATAGTAGCTCTGATTCTTAATGAATCAGAGCTACTATCTTACTTCTTATTTTTTATACTTCGTTTTCGTCGTTAGCTTCTTTAATGCGTTTGTTAACGCGTTTAAGTAATTCGTCTATTTTCTTACGTTGTTTAGCATTTACTAAAATTAAAACAGTTCTTTCATCGTGTTCGTTACGTTTTTTGTTAAAGTAATCTTCTTGAGAAAGATTTTTAACAGCTTTAACAACTTGTGGTTGTTTATAGTTTAAGTGGTTAATAATATCTTTAAGATAATATTCATCCTCTTTATTTTCACTAATATAAGTTAATACTGCAAATTCTTCAAAGCTAATTGAGAATTCCTTTTTAATAATACTTTTTAATCTGTCAGCATAAGTGACCATAGCTAATAATTCGAAGCAATCATTAATTTTTGAAATAGCCATTATTGAAACCTCCCTATTTATATCGTATCCATTTAAGACGCTAAATAACATAAGTCTAAGGTGTAATTGTACAATCTTTTATGTTGAAGAGATAAGACTTACATGGATACTCTACCCGAATTTATTTATTTTGTATCTATTTTGTTGAAAAGATACGAAAGTGTCTGTCATAGTTTAGTATTAAATAAATTTTAAAGAATATATTTAATGCTATATTATTTAGTTAATTATAACTAAATAAAAATAAGAAGTAAACAAATAAGTGTTTATAAAACTAATTATTCTTTAAACTTTAACATTGAATTAGCAAATTAGCATTTGACTTATTCAAAAATATCAGAAATATTTCTAATTTTCCTTAATTTAATAAAAAATGCTGAAAAACAATACTTTTGAAAATTTTAGATATTTCTAATTGATGTATAATTTAATCATTTTAGAAGAAGGTGCTTTGACCACCTGTTCATCAATAGATAAACCTTTATTAACAATAATATACCCACCTTTTGAACTTTTTTTATAAGAAATTTCTCTTTTTCTAATTTTCCCATTTTTTATAACAAACACATATTGATGTTGAATGACTGCTGTTTCAGGTATCTCGATATCATTAGATAATAGAGTGATTTTAAAGTGGGTTCCCAATAATATGAAATTCCATTTTTAATTTTATTTGGAATAGTTGTAATTTCTTTAATTTTTCTAATAAATTGAGTATGGTCACTAGAAGTTACTGATATATTTTGATTAATTTTTAATAAACTCACATCAGATTCTGATATATTAGCATGAATAACACGTTCATCGCTATCAATTTGCACTATTTTATCGTTAGCTTTAGAAGGATAGGCATTAAGAATTGAAATACGTCCATTTATAGGAGAAACTAGCGTAGATTTTATAGAAGATTGATCTTGAATCATTTGAAATTGAAGGTTTGAGCGTAATAAATATGAATTGAGTTGAGAGTGCGATGTAGAACTTTTATTGAAAGAAAGATAATTAAGTGCGTTTTTTGTGTTAGTGATTCTGTTTTCTTTTTCAAAATTATAATATTCTATAATGGGTTTTTTAATAGAGACTTTATCATTGTTTTTTACTAATATTCGGTTAAGTTGTCCAAAAGAGGGATTGTAATAAAATGTATAGCTATTAATAGGTGCTTGAATACCTGTTGCTGATAAAAGAATTTTAGGTTTAGTACGAATTGTTTTCAATGTCGTTACATCATCATTATCAGACTTAATTTTTAGATAGGTCAGATAACTAAAAGTTGATGTAGTTAATATAAAAACCACAATTAGTATATAAGTGATAAGACGCTTTTTATTCATAAATGTTCACCTCATAATGTTGTAGTAAAAATATTATACAATAATTATTTATTAATAAATAGATATAGTTTTGACGGAGAGTAATTTATCTTTTTGAAACTTCTATAGGTTTCATTTATTTAAAAATTCGTTGATTTTTACTGTAAAAAACAAAAATCCTGAGACATCAATCAATGTCTCAGGTAATTTTTACGTATTGACAGACGATACCTGAATTGAAAATGCATTGATATCAAGCTTTTTCAACTATAGTCTGGCCCCCCAACAAAGAGAATTTCATCTGGAAATTCAACAGACAAAGCAAGTTGGGGTTACATTAAGGTGTGGGACAGCGAATTCAATATGAATTTTGTCTTACTCGATTAAAAGTTGTGTATCTTAAAATAAACGTAATAGAATAATACCAATCGCAATACATATTAAACCACCGATTTTACGGATGGTTATTTTATTTTTAGGGGAACCTAGTAATCCGAAATGAACAATGATGATTCCCATAAGCATTTGACCTAACATTGTAACGATAGTGGTTAATGCAGCGCCTAAGAATGGCATTAAAATAATATTTGAAGTTACAAATGCCATTCCGAGTATACCACCAATAAAGTAAAAGGATTTAATTGTTCCTAATGTTGGATGGGTGCGTGTAAAAGTCTAAAGCTACGATTAAATATTAGAGTAATAATGAATAAAGCGATTGTCCCTATTGTAAATGAAACGAGCGAAGCAAAAATGGATGATTGAGTTTGCTTAGCAAGTGCACTATTGATAGTCGTTTGTATAGGTGGAGCTGAGCCAAAAATAAATCCGATGATGAGCCATATTAAAATTTTCGAATTTTTTCCTTTTTCAATCGGATTTCTGCGTACATAATTCATAAGTATAATACCAATGACTAAAAGGAGAATACCGATGGCTTTCAAGAAAGTAAAGGACTGTTGTTGTGCACCTAATAAGCCGAATGTATCAATGATTACTCTCATAATTATTTGACCTGTAACAGTAATAACAACTGTTAATGCAGCGCCTAATCTTGGTAATAATAGTAGGTTTCCTGTTAAAAATATGACGCCAAGTAACCCACCAAAAAACCAAGTGTAATTGAATGTTTGCTCTGAAAAAAATGTTGGCGTAAAGACACGTGGGTTAATGATAAGGTAAAGAATGGATAAACAAGCGGTACCCACAGCAAATGATATTGTTGAAGCATAAAATGATGAACGTGTATATTGGCTCAATCTGGAATTGATTGATGTTTGAATAGGGAGCAACATGCCTACAAAAATCCCTAATAAATAAAGAAATATCATTAATAGTACCAACTTTCTTAAATTAATAATATTATGATACCATGCCAAATGGCCTATTAAGCAAGTCTTGTTAATTTAAAATGAATGTATCTGTCTTCTTTAACTACAAAAAGCATCATCAATGACCCTTTATCTATAAGTCATTAATGATGCTTTATTTATTATCTTTAAATTAAATTTAATGTATTGTTTTTTATCTTCAAAAATAACGGTTGTGTTCCTATCAATCACTTGAGCGGCATATGCTTTTATTGGCTTACCCACATGTGATTTCAAAATATCTAATTCTAATATTTGATTTATACTTTCTTTAACTAACTGCTCGGCTATAATTGCATTGAATTGAGGTAGTTGTAACTTAACAGGTTTGTCTAAATTAGATTTAAATATCAGTTATAACGTTTTAGGCATCTTACTGGCCCTCCTTAAATTAATGATTCTGTTTTAACAACTTCTACTTTGTCATAGTTTTCACCAGTGATACGTTCGATAATTGAACGAAAAGTTCTAATTTGATCATGAGTCAGGACTGGATTTAAATTTGTAAAACGACGCTTGTGTTCAACTGCTTTACCTTCAGAGTTGTGCTCAACTTGAGTAAAGATGACAGTCACTTGATTTACTTCATTCATAGTAATAACCTCCTTTCACTTTATATATCGTTTGAGAATAAAAAAAGGGATACTAATCATTAAATTTTTAAAGCAAATTTTTTGATGTAACTTAAACATCATTTATCATTAAATAAGAAACGTAAATTAGGAGGACGTATGAATCACGTAGAACCCATTAAAAGTAAAATAGATATTTATCGACTGTACCAAGTGTTAAAAGAACGCTCTGTTAGAGACTATTTATTTTTTAAATTTGCTATACATACTGGAATTAGACTGACAGATTTGTTAAATATGACTGTAAAACAATTAAAAAGTCAGAAAAAGGGGAATATAAGAACGTCGTGGATTGTAGAATATGAATCAACAATAAAAGTTAAAATACCTGATGATTTACAACAAGAGATGAAAGGCTATATAGAAGAGCTTCGATTAGAGGATGAAGATCTTATCTTTCGGTCAACGAGGACACATCAATGTCTTTCCAGACAACAAGCTTATAGAATAGTTCATCATGCTGCAGAACGTTTGGACCTTCAGCATGTTGGACTTACTACTTTAAGAAAAACATTTGCTTATCATGCTTTTCAATCGGGTATATCTATTTCAATCATTCAAAAATACCTTGGACATCAAACGATTCAAGAAACAAAGAAGTTTATTGGACTTACGAATCAATTAAAACATCATACTATCATTGCATTAGATTTATAAGTGATGATTTATTATAAAAGGAGGGGTTTAATGAGCTTGGTGTATCTTCTAGGTGTTATGATAGTCATCATGTGCTTAACATTACTATCAATGAGTCATCGAAAATTAAATAAGGCTGCTGGCTATCTTGCTTTACTTGCACCCATTCTTTCATCCATTTATTTTATTTTTCAAATATCCAATGTTATTCACCATAAATTTACAACAGTACATTTACCGTGGATGTCATCCATTGATATTAATTTAGATTTGAAATTAGACGGACTTAGCTTAATGCTCTCATTGATTATTTCGCTTATAGGTGTGGGTGTCTTTTTCTATGCCACACAATATCTATTAGCTAGCACAGATAATTTACCTAGATTCTTCGTTTATTTACTGCTATTTATGTTTAGTATGATTGGAATTGTCATTTCAAATAATACAATCCTAATGTACATCTTTTTTACTTATTTCATATTGGTATAACAATGGAGAAAGTCAATTAGGCGCTATTCAATCATTTATGATAACTGTGTTTGGTGGTTTAGCATTATTAACTGGTTTTATTATGCTATACATCATTACTGGGACTAACACGATTTCTGACATTCTTGAGCAACGTCATACTATTGAACAGCACCCGCTATTCATTCCTATGATCATCATGCTACTACTTGGTGCATTTACTAAATCTGCACAATTTCCATTTCATATCTGGTTGCCAAAAGCGATGGTAGCACCAACGCCTGTGAGCGCATATCTTCACTCAGCTACGATGGTCAAAGCAGGAATCTTCTTACTCTTTAGATTCACGCCGTTATTAGGATTAAGTGACATTTATATTTATATCGTCACTTTTGTTGGTCTTGCTACAATGCTTTTTGGTTCATTAACTGCACTTAGACAATATGATTTAAAAGGGATATTAGCTTATTCTACTATTAGTCAACTTGGCATGATTATGTCTATGGTTGGTGTTGGTGGAGGATATGCTCAACATACGTCTGATGGTGCGTCAGAGTTTTATGCTTTAGTATTATTTGCTGGATTATTTCATTTAATGAATCATGCCATTTTTAAATGTGCCTTATTTATGGGAGTGGGTATTATTGACTACGAATCAAGTACACGAGACATACGTCTATTAAGTGGTATGCATAAAGTCTTTCCAAAAATGTATATTGTTATGCTATTAAGTGCATTATCAATGGCCGGTGTTCCGTTTTTAAATGGTTTTCTTAGTAAAGAAATGTTTTTAGATTCACTTGTCAAAGCAGTTGAACTTGACCAATTTAGTTTAACGTTAACGATTGTTATCGTTACTATAGGTGTGATTGCAAGTATATTTACCTTTACTTATGCGCTTTACATGATTAAAGAAGCATTTTGGGGAGAATATAATATAGAAAAGTTTAAAAGAAAACAAATTCATGAGCCGTGGTTATTTAGTTTACCAGCAATTATTTTAATGATACTTATTCCAGTAATATTCGTTATTCCAAATGTTTTTGGAAACAATATCATTTTACCAGCTTTAAGATCGGTATCAGGAATTGGAATGAAAATTGATGCTATTGCGCCTCATATTTCACAGTGGCATGGTGTCAATCTCCCATTAATTTTAAGTATCGTTGTTATAATTGGTGGACTTATACTGGCATTAACTGTTAATTGGAAAGATTTAACACATCAACTTATTAAGACAGCCTCCATTACTAAAGCTTATCGACGAGTATATAGAGAGTTTGACTCATATTCAGGGCGAAGTATTCGTAGTTTAATGAGTAACAAACTGAATACATATATTATGATTACATTACTCATTTTTGTTGGTATTGTTGTTTATGGTTATGTATTAGCTGGTTTTCCGTACGTACATGAATTACATGTGTCACCTTTTGGTGCTCTAGAAGTTATCTTATCTATTGTAACGTTAATTATTGGTATTTCACTTATATTTATTCGCCAACGTTTAACAATGGTTGTACTTAATGGTATTATCGGCTTTGCTGTAACATTGTATTTTATTGCAATGAAAGCTCCAGACTTAGCTCTAACTCAGCTAGTTGTTGAAACAATTACAACAATTTTATTTATTGTTAGTTTTTCGAGATTACCAAATATTCCAAGAGCTAAAGTAAATTTAAAAAAAGAAGCGTTCAAAATTATTGTGTCATTGATTATGGCTTCCACAGTAGTATCTCTTATTTTTATAGCGCAACAAGCAGACGACATGCCATCTATTGCGAAGTTTTATGAGGATGCTTATCGATTAACAGGTGGGAAAAATATAGTTAATGCGATTTTAGGTGACTTTAGAGCGCTAGATACACTATTTGAAGGTTTAGTGTTAATTATTGCAGGATTAGGTATTTATACGTTACTTAATTATAAAGATAGGAGGGGACAAGATGAAAGAGAATGACGTAGTACTGAAATCCGTTACAAAAATTGTTGTGTTCATTCTTTTAACATTTGGATTTTATGTTTTCTTCGCCGGGCATAATAACCCTGGTGGTGGATTTATAGGCGGTTTAATTTTCAGTTCAGCATTTATCTTAATGTTCCTTGCTTTTGATGTGAATGAAGTATTGATGAGTTTACCGATTGATTTTAAAAAATTAATGATTATAGGATCTTTTATTTCTATTGCTACGGCTGTCGTTCCTATGTTTTTTGGAAAGCCATTTTTATATCAAACAGAAGCAAATGTATCATTCCCTCTATTGGGACATGTGCATGTAACAACTGTTACATTATTTGAACTAGGTATATTACTCACAGTTGTAGGAGTGATTGTAACAGTAATGCTATCTATAAGTGGTGGTAAATCATGAATTTAATCTTGATGCTTGTAATAGGATTCTTGGTATTTATAGGAACGTATATGATTTTATCAGTTAACTTAATTCGCATTGTTATTGGTATTTCTATTTATACTCATGCTGGTAATTTATTTATTATGAGTATGGGAAAATATGGTCCTCATATGTCTGAACCATTAATTCAAGGTCATACTAATCATTTTGTTGACCCTTTGTTACAAGCAATTGTACTCACAGCCATTGTTATAGGGTTTGGTATGACTGCATTCTTGCTTGTGTTGATTTATAGAACCTATCGAGTAACAAAAGAAGATGAAATAGGTGCATTGAGAGGTGAAGAAGATGACGAGTAATTTATTAATATTACCTATGCTTCTTCCATTCATATGCGCTTTAATCCTTGTTTTTACAAAAAACAAAAATCAAATTTTCAAAATTTTATCTATTACAACGATGATAATGACGACACTAATTTCACTAGCATTACTCATATATGTGATGAATCATAAACCGATAACATTAAATTTTGGTGGATGGAAGGCACCTTATGGAATTCAATTTTTAGGTGATTCACTTAGTCTACTTATGGTAACTGTTTCGTCTTTTGTAGTTACCCTTATTATGGCGTATGGCTTTGGTAGAGGAGAGAAACGTGTCAATCGTTTCCATTTACCAACATTTATTTTATTACTTACAGTTGGTGTGATTGGATCCTTTTTAACATCAGATTTATTTAATCTCTATGTCATGTTTGAAATAATACTACTTGCATCATTTGTGCTTGTGACTTTGGGCCAATCAGTTGAACAATTACGTGCTGCGATTATATACGTGGTTCTGAATATTATAGGATCATGGTTGTTCTTATTAGGTATTGGGATGTTGTATAAAACGGTAGGCACATTAAACTTTTCACATTTAGCTATGCGTTTGAATCATATGGAAAATAATCAAACTATTACTCTTATTTCTTTAGTATTCTTGGTAGCCTTTAGTTCTAAAGCAGCATTGGTAATCTTTATGTGGTTACCGAAAGCGTATGCAGTGTTAAATACTGAACTTGCAGCACTTTTTGCAGCGTTAATGACTAAAGTCGGTGCGTATGCAATGATTCGATTTTTTACGCTATTATTTGATCAACATACGAATGTGACTCATACATTACTCGTGTTTATGGCATGCCTCACAATGATTATTGGTGCATTTGGGGTTATCGCTTACAAAGACATTAAAAAAATTGTAGCTTATCAAGTGATATTATCTATAGGATTTATTATTTTTGGTTTAGGCTCCAATACATTTTCGGGAGTGGATGGTGCCATATTCTATTTATCAAATGACATTATCGTTAAGACACTACTGTTCTTTATTGTAGGTAGTCTTGTATATATGTCAGGTTATCGCAATTATCAATATTTAAGTGGTCTTGCTAAGAAAGAGCCATTCTTTGGTGTTGCGTTTATTGTCATGATTTTTGCGATAGGTGGGATACCTCCATTTAGTGGTTTCCCAGGTAAGGTGCTTATCTTCCAAGGTGCCATTAGAAATGGTAATTATATAGGTCTTGCCTTGATGATAGTAACAAGTTTAATTGCAATGTACAGTTTATTTAGAGTGATGTTCATTATGTATTTCGGTGATGCAGATGGTGAACAAGTCAAATTCAATAAGTTACCTAGTCACCGGAAAGGGCTTCTAGGCATTTTAGTTGTTGTAGTTTTTGCGATGGGAATTGCTGCACCAGTTGTGCTAAAAGTGACAGATAATGCTACAGAACTTAATATGAAAGAACATGTTTTTCAAGAAAATGTGAGCCCTCACTTAAAGGAGGTTGATCATTAATGAAGCAAGTTGTTTTAAATATTGTTATTGCGTTTTTATGGGTTCTCTTCCAAGATGAAGACGAATTTAAATTTACAACTTTCTTTGCAGGATTTTTAATTGGATTAATTGTAATTTATATTTTACATTGGTTTTTTGGTGAAGAATTTTATTTGAAAAAAATCTGGGTAGCAATTAAATTCTTAGCAGTTTATTTATATCAACTTATCACATCGAGTATCAGTACGATTAACTACATTTTGTTTAGAACAAAGGATATGAATCCTGGTTTGCTAACATATGAGACCTCCTTGAAGAGTAACTGGGCTATTACGTTTTTAACTATTTTAATTATTATTACACCAGGGTCTACAGTTATAAGGATATCTAAAGATACGAATAAATTCTTTATTCACAGTATTGATGTTTCAGATAAAGATAAGCAAAACTTACTGAAGAATATTAAACAATATGAAGATTTAATATTGGAGGTGACACGATGATTGTTGCAGTAACCCAATTCTTTATAATTAGTGCATTAATACTTTTTGGTATTGCACTTCTCGTGTGCCTATTCAGATTAATTAAAGGTCCCACGACTGCGGATAGAGTCGTGTCATTTGATGCCACAAGTGCTGTTGTCATGTCGATGGTTGGGATGATGAGTGTCGTATTTAATACTGTATCATTCTTGGATTCAATCATGTTAATTGCGATTATTTCTTTCGTTAGTTCCGTATCTATATCTAGATTTATCGGGGGAGGCCATGTTTTCAATGCAAATAACAAAAGAAATCGTTAGTTTAATGTCAGCAATTCTTATTTTCTTAGGAAGTGTCATTGCATTGATTAGTGCGATAGGTATTGTGAAATTCCAAGATGTCTTTTTGCGAAGTCATGCTTCAACAAAAAGTTCCACTTTATCAGTATTACTCACAATGATTGGAGTTTTAGTGTACTTTACTGTTAACACTGGATTCTTTAGTGTGAGATTACTTTTATCATTGGTGTTTATTAATCTTACTTCACCAGTAGGTATGCACTTAGTTGCACGTGCGGCTTATCGTAATGGTGCATACATGTATAGGAAAGATGATGTTCCAAGACAATCTACAATTCTATTAAGCCAAAAAGAATTTAATTCTCCAGAAGAATTAAAATCTAGAGCTAAGTTACGCGAACAAGCCAGAGAAAAATTATACTATAAAGAACATGAAAACAATAAATTAGAAGATTAATTTATTACAATAACCATTAACGTTTTAATAAAGTTATCATAACGTTAATGGTTTTTTACGACTAAAGTCGGATTATTGAAGATTTGAGTGCGATTTATTTAAGAAACATTACGATAAGTGATAAAATTGTAAACAAGAAAAATTGTAAATTTAAGTAGTAAAGTATTTATTCAATGAGATTACACATAAACATTTTCTTACCTCAAGAGGCGTTGACAATCATATTTAAGAGTAAAATGTTCATGTTTGATTTCACTGAAATGAACACATAATTGAGTTTTTAAATCAAAATAAATAACCTCATCATTCATCATTGATTATCGTTAAGGAAAATAGTCTAAATATTTGATATTTTCTTAACTACTCCCTCAATGTTGCAATTTCAAATATGCAACGATTTTTAAATAATTTTTATTACTTAATTTACAATTAAAAATTAATAAAGAGGTGAAAGTGTGGAGATATTTGAAACTCTACTTATATTTGTCACAGTAGTTATCGTAAGCTCCTTTGTACATACTTTCATATCTAAAGTACCTTTTGCATTTATCCAAATTGTTCTTGGGATGATTTTATACCTCACTCCAATCCCAGTTGAGTTTAACTTTGATTCCGAATTATTTATGGTTACACTGATAGCCCCATTATTATTTGTCGAAGGCGTCAATGTCTCAAGAGTACATTTAAGAAAGTATATTAAACCCGTTATGATGATGGCGCTAGGCTTAGTCATTACTACTGTTATTGGTGTGGGATTATTTATTCATTGGATTTGGTCTGAACTACCAATAGGTGCTGCCTTTGCAGTTGCAGCTATCCTTTGTCCTACTGATGCAGTAGCAGTACAAGCAATTACAAAGGGGAAAGTTTTACCTAAAGGATCAATGACCATTCTTGAAGGTGAGTCATTACTTAATGACGCCGCGGGTATCATTTCATTTAAAATCGCAGTGGGTGTACTTGTTACTGGAACATTTTCTATCTTTGATGCAATTCAACAATTTTTGATTGCTTCTATCGGGGGAGCGATTGTTGGACTTCTTATAGGTATGGCACTTGTTAGATTCCGTTTGACGCTGATGAGACGTGGCATAGAAAATATTAACATGTTTACGTTTATTCAGCTGTTGACACCGTTTGTAACATACTTGATTGCAGAGCTTTTCCATGCCTCAGGAATCATTGCAGCAGTTGTAGCAGGTCTTGTTCACGGATTCGAGAGAGAGCGTATTGCTCAAACACGTACGCAACTTCAAATGAGTTATAACCATACATGGAGTATTTTAGGATATGTATTAAATGGTTTTGTATTCTCAATTTTAGGTTTTTTAGTACCAGAAGTTATTGTCAAGATTATTAAAACAGAACCACACAATTTATTATTTTTAATTGTTATCACTCTGCTTGTAGCACTTGCAGTCTACCTATTTAGATTTGTGTGGGTTTACGTACTTTATCCTTATTTTTATTTATCTGTCAGTCCATTCCAAAAAATGATTTCTAAGGATGATGAAGAAAAGGTTACCGAAAAGAAACCTAAGCGTAGCTTATATGCTTTAATCATGACTTTATGTGGTGTTCACGGTACCATTTCGTTAGCTATCGCTTTAACGTTGCCATATGTCTTAGCGAATCAACATGCTTTTGCATATCGTAATGATTTGCTATTTATTGCTTCAGGAATGGTCATTTTAAGCTTGGTTATTGCACAAGTCATTCTTCCTATGGTTACACCGGATAGTCCTAAAGTTAAAACAGGAAATATGTCTTTCAAAGAGGCAAGAATTTACATTTTAGAACATGTTATTGATTACTTGAATCAAAAATCCACATTTGAAACAAGTTATCGTTATGGAAATGTTATAAAAGATTACCATGATAAGCTTACATTTTTAAAAACTGTGGAAAAGGAAGACGAAAATTCTAAAGAGCTAGAAAGACTTCAAAAGATTGCTTTCAATGTTGAAACGAAAACGTTAGAAAAGTTGGTCGATGAAGGTGAAATCACAGATAGTGTACTTGAGAATTATATGCGTTATGCTGAACGTACGGAAGTTTATAAACAAGCATCACTATTACGAAGAATCATTGTCGGTTTAAGAGGAATGTTATTAAAACGCCGTGTTAAAACGAAAATTAATTCAGCTTCATCTCTTAGTGTCACTGACAACTTGTTAGAACTAGGTAAAATTAACAAACTTGTACATTATAACGTTGTGAGTCGTTTAGCTAAAGAAGCTACTACTGATAATAAATTAGAAGTTGGTATGATTTGTGACGGTTATCTTATGAGAATTGATAACCTGACACCCAATAACTTCTTTAATTCAAGACATGAAGATACACTCACTAAAATTAAGTTGAATGCTTTAAGAGAACAGCGACGTATTTTACGTGAACTCATTGAAAATGATGAAATCACAGAAGGTACTGCGCTGAAATTAAGAGAATCCATTAACTACGATGAAATGGTTATTGTGGATAGCATGACATAAGTAAAATATTCATTTCTGACTTATTTAATAATAGGTTACAAAAAATTTAATATAACATAGACGTTTATATTAAGATATTGAGACTGTCGATAAAGTATTACTTTGTCGGCAGTTTTTATATAAAAAAAGTTGCACTAATATCAACATGATTAGTGCAACTAACGTCTCCATGGGGAGGATAATGGAGACCATGGAGATAACTGAGTCATTATTTGTGGAGTTCTACTCAAAAATTGAATAGAACTTGAAATACTACTTACGGAAGTTATGTAACCTGTGAAAGTAGTATCCGCTGATAGTCCATTACTATGATTTATCGCTCGGAAATATAGTAATGAATGTGTGCATATTCATTAATTAAAACACCATTTACGGAGAGGGTGGGGCTTAAGTTTAATTATGATAATGCACAGCTAACTAATACCACCATATCGTGTGTAAAAGATGTAGATTATATTATAGGAGGGTAATATAAAAACACACGATATGGGACTACTAGTTATATTATGGCCGACCAGAGATTTTTTATATAAAATCTCTGGTTCAAAGTAAGGACCCGTTCCAAGTGTTATTTCATACTACCGTGAATCGTATCAATATTTGATTTCATCATTTTGTAGTAATACTCTCCTTTAGTTCCTTCTTTACCAATTGAATCCGTAAAGACTTCGCCATAAATATCTTTATTTGTTTCTTCTGATAAACTTTGCATTGCCTTTTTATCAACACTTGTTTCGACTAATAGATGTTTTAAATGATTATCTTTGACAAATTTTATTGCTTGTTTCATTTGACCTGACGTTCCTTGTTTTTCTGTATTAATCTCCCAAATATACCCTGGTTTAACGTCGAATTGTTGTGCAAAATATTTAAATGCACCTTCACTTGTCATCATGGCTCGTTGGTTTTTAGGAATATCATCAAATTTGTTTTTACTTTCTTTATTAAGTTTTTCAAGCTCAGCTAAATAAGATTTACCATGTTTATCGTATATAGACTGATGATTCTTATCAAGTTATTTTAATGCATCTTGAATGGTTTTTACATATTTAATTCCGTTATCTAAACTTAACCATGCATGAGGGTCTTGTTTATTTTTATTATCTTCTTCACCATTTAAGTAGATTGGCTTCACATCTTTAGAAGTAGCGATAACATTCTTATCTTTTGTAGATTTATCAGCTTGATCAAGAGCTTTTTCAAACTAACCGTTACCCGTTTCAAGATTTAACCCATTGTAAAAAATGACATCAGCATCTGTTAAAGCTTTAATGTCTTTAGGCTTTACTTCATATTCGTGTGGGTCTTGACCGATCGGAACAATACTATGGACGTCAACCTTATCTTCGTCAACATGTTTAACCATGTCATAAAGAATAGAGTTTGTTGTCACAACTTTTAATTTTCCCTCATGAGAATGATGTCCTTGATGATTTTGATTTCCACATGCTGCGAGAATGATTAAAAATGCCAATGCCAAAGCGAAAAATTTTTTCACGTTAAAGCGCTCCTTTTTTGTTTGTTTTTAATTCTAGTGATTGCTAGCGTCATAACATAAATAATGAACGTACAAATGACGATAGTTGCGCCACTTGGAATATTGTAAATATAACTGAAATACAGACCAACGATAGAACTTATCACACTGATAATGCCTGCTATAATCATCATGGTATAGAGTTGTTTACTGATTAAGAAAGCAGTTGAAGCAGGAGTGATAAGTAATGCTACTACAAGAATGATGCCGACCGTTTAAATACTAGCCACAGTGACAAGTGATAGTAATAACATAACGAAATAATGAATGAGTGTTGTATTGAGACCACTCATACGACTAAATGTTGAATCAAAAGTTGATATCATTAATGGTCTATAGAAAATAATAATAAGTAGAATGACCAGTGAACTAATTATGATAGTTGTCCAAAAAGACTGATGAGTAATTGCCAATAAATTACCAAATAAAATATGGTATAAATCAGTTGTACTATATAATTAGACTAATAATAATGACCCCTGATGCTAAGAATGCAGTAAAACTAATGCCTATAGCAGCATCAGGTTTAGTTTTACTATTAGAAGTAATAAAACCAATGAATAAGCTGGCAAGCATACCTGTGATTAGAGCTCCGATAAACATTGGAATGTTGAAGAGGAATGATAAAGCGACTCCCGGTAGAACAGCGTGGCTCATAGCATCTCCCATTAAAGATAGTCCACGTAACACGATGATACTTCCCATTGTGCCGCAAACCACACCTACTAAGATTGAAGTGATTCAAGCTCGATTTAAAAATTGGTAACTCAATAAATGATTAAAAAATTCTAACATTTAACTTGCACTCCCTTGAGATGATGAATTTAACAATGAATCATCTGTGTAATTCATGAATGTTGCATTTAGACGTTTAGATGTTAATGCTTCTTTTGTTGGCCAAAGAAATTGTAAAGATTGATTGAGCAATAGTATACGATCAAAATATTGATCAGCTTTTGATAAATCGTGATGTACGATTAAAATTAATTTTCCCAAATGTTTTAAATGTTTAATTTTATTCATAATGAGTTTTTCACTATAGATATCAATCCCAACAAATGGTTCATCAAAGCAATAAAGCAATAAATATCACTGTTACTCATAAGTGCTCTAGCGACTAGTACACGTTGCAATTGTCCACCACTCAATTCAGCAATTTGCCTATGACGTAAATCATTAAGTTCTAGGTCTTTAAGTAATTGATTGAGTTTTGCCTTTTTAACCATTTCAGGTCTTTTGAACCATCTAATATCCTGGTAGCAACCAGATAATATCACTTGACCTACTTTAATTAGGAAAATCTAAATCGATATGTGCCTTTTGTGGAATGTAGGTAATATATCTGAGTTGAGTATGTATGTATAGGCCGATCATATAAAGTCTGTTCTCCTGTTGCTTTAAATTCCCCGATAAATGCCTTTAGTAGTGATGACTTTCCTGCTCGGTTAGGTCCCACAATACCAATAATTTCACCACTTATAGGTAATGAGAAAGTAATGTCTTTAAGAACATGCTTTCTCCCTAAAAACAAATTTAAGTGATTAACTTTGAGCAATAATTAAAACCTCCTAACAAAAAGTTTAGGTTAACCTAATTTATTTTATGATAAACGTTGAAGTTTTAACATGTCAAGTAAATTCATGATACAATAAGGTGAATGCGTGTGAGGTGAAATGATGTTAACAGAAGAAAAAGAGGATTACTTGAAAGCAATTCTGACCAATGATGGCGATGTATCCTTTGTATCAAACAAGCAACTATCTCAATTTTTGAATATTAAGCCACCCTCCGTCAGTGAAATGATTGGTCGCTTAGAAAAAGAAGGTTATGTAGAAACAAAACACTATAAAGGTGCACGTTTGACTGAAGAAGGTTTAAATCAAACATTAGATATCATTAAACGACACCGCTTGTTGGAGTTATTTTTAATAGAAATTTTACAATATAATTGGGAAGAGGTTCATCAAGAGGCAGAAATACTCGAACATCGTATTTCCGATTTATTTGTTGAACGTTTAGATAAAATTCTAAATTATCCTAGGACATGTCCACATGGTGGCGTGATTCCTAGAGATCATCATTACAAAGAACTTTTTACGACGTCTATACTTGATTTTGAGCCTGGTGATCATGTGATTGTACGACGCGTTCGAGACAAGACAGAATTGCTTATTTATTTATCAAGTAAAGATATTTATATCGGCAATGAAGTAGAAGTTGTATCTAAAGATGATACAAATAAAGTGATTATTCTCAAGAGAAATGATATTGTCACTATTTTAAGTTATGAAAATGCAATGAATATATTTGCAGAAAAATAATAAAAGCTTAAGCGTTTAATGATTGTATTAACAGTTTCATTAAGCGCTTAAGTTTTTATAATATCGTATATTTGATGAGCAAGTATAACGTATAGAAATTAAAAGAAATCCATAATATACTAAATACAAATGTAGGTATTTTAGTGATATCAGTAAGTGCACTACCATCCCAAGTAGGTTTAGGTCGTTGAAATGTAAGGTTAAATATCGTCCATGATGACTGTAAGATTTCACCTAGAAGAACACCTAAAACGAAATGATAACTGAAAGCTACGATGTTATAAACCATAAGTTGATGATTATGTTGAATTAAAAAATAAAGAAATCCAGTGATTAAAATGATGACGATGATTGGTGATAATTTGCGAGATGTGATCACTAGAAAGTAAACAAAGATTGCTAAATAAGCTGTTAAGAAAACACTTGGATGTTGATAGTGAGCTGCCACTAAACCAATTAAAAACATAATTGGTGGCATGAGATAGCCACCAATTGTAGTAATGAATTGTCCTAAGTATCCCCTAGATTGAGTGATAGCGTAGCCTTGTTGTAGCGTGCTTTGTCTTTCAGTGGGATTCGTAACAATCACAAGATCTTTTGCTCGCCCTCCGGTGATACGATTGAATAGGACATGTCCGAATTCATGAGTGAGAACGGGAATATAATTTAAATAAACATCTAAAAGTGAATTGATTCCTTTATGTCTATTTTGATGAATAATAATATAAATAAGACCAATCAAAAAAATAAGAAAAACATTCAAATTGATGTCGGTAGTAAAAAAGTTTTCTAAATATGTCATTGTTTAACCTCGATTAACTTAGACGTAATATTTTGCTTAAAAACAATTATATACGAAAGTCATGAGGATTTCTTTTAGACTTTAGATGTAAATTATTGTAAAATCAATTTTTGTTTAAATTTTAATGTGGTAGAATAAATCTTACATTTTTAAGGGTGACATTAAATTTTATAATGTTTATAAATATAAATTAACATGCGTAACGAAGTGGGGCTTAAAAGATGAATAATAAGCAATTTAATAACAGCAAAGTCAATATTTTGGGAGTCAATTTTAACAATACAACGATCCTAGAACTGGTAGAGAATATAAAGTTATTCTTCTCAACAAAAACGGATAAAAATTTATTTATAGTTACTGCTAATCCAGAAATAGTAGACTATGCTACTGAACATCGTTCATATAGAAAATTAATAAATAAGGCAGATTATGTAGTAGCTGATGGTACTGGTATCGTAAAGGCGTCTAAACGTCTACAAAAACCATTAAGAAGACGTGTGCCAGGAATAGAATTGTTAGAAGCAAGTTTAAAAATCGCCCATGATAAACAACAACGTGTTTACTTGCTTGGATCTAAAAATGAAATCATAGAAGTGGCTGAACGCAAGTTGCAATTAAAATACCCAAATATTACTTTTGCTCATCATCATGGATACATTAATTTAAAGGATGAAACGGTTATTAAACGCATGACAACTTTTAATCCTGATTATATCTTTGTAGGTATGGGATTTCCTAAACAAGAACAATGGATTGCAAAACATAGTGATAAGTTTCAACAAACGTTGATGATGGGTGTCGGAGGTTCATTTGAGGTACTCAGTGGTTCTAAGAAACGAGCGCCCAAATTATTTCAAAAGTTAAATATCGAGTGGTTATATCGAGTGCTCATTGATTGGAAGCGCATTGGTAGAATGGCTAGTATTCCTAAATTTATGATAAAAGTAGCTAAGCAAAAAAGAAAAAATAAAACTTTAAAATAAGACAAGAGCGAGAGGTAGTTCAGGCAGACATCTCTCGCTTTCTATTGTAAAGAGAGAAACTTTAGTCTATTGAAATTTATTATCATATAATCGGTGATTAATTTTACTATTATCTTTAAAGTAAGTAAAAAACTGTCGACAATGTCGACAGTTCGGTAATATGCCAGATTATTTAATTACAAAACGTGATTCGTCTAATTTGTTTCTAAAGACTTTTTGTTCAGTTTTAGATTTCTTTTTAAAGCCCTTTAAGAATTCTTCATACTTAGGTAAGACGACTTCTAGATCACCAAATTCTTTGAGTTTCCCACCTTCAATCCAAGCAATTTTTGTACAAAATTCTTTTACTTGTCTAATATTATGACTCACAAAGAAAATCGTCTTTTTAGCTTCTTTAAATTCATAAATTTTATCTAGACATTTTTGAGTAAAAGTTTGGTCACCTACAGATAATGCCTCATCAATAACTAAAATATCTGGATTGACAGTCACATTAATAGAAAAACCTAATTTAGCTCGCATACCACTTGAATATTTCTTTACTGGCTGATAAATAAATTCTCCTAATTCGCTAAATTCAATAATTTGTGGCATCAACTTTTTAATTTCTTTACGTTTGAATCCCATGCATAGCATCTTAAATTCAATGTTTTCCACACCTGTTAATTGTCCATTCAATCCAGCGTTAATAGCGATTACACTTACATCGCCATGTCTTTCAATTTCTCCGGATGTCGGTGATATAGATCCACCTATCATGTTGCTTAGTGTAGACTTACCTGAGCCATTGATTCCAACTAATCCGATAACGTCACCTTCATGTGCAGTTAGAGACACATTATCAAGAGCGTAGAAAGTTTTGTTTTTATTTTTAGGAATTAATGCATCTTTGATTCGATCTTTATTATTTCTATAAATACGGTATTCTTTAGTTAAATTTTCAATATTTACCGAAACGCTCATCATTGTACCTTCCTTATATACATTTATATAGATTATAATATACAACACATCAGTTGTTAAATTTATTAACCTAGTGTAAAGTGGATAGAAGATTTTGTTAAAAAGTAAAGTGCAAAATAAGTGAGACGCTTATATTTTCAAGGTTATAAACGTCACAGAATTATCGTTACAATTTTTAACTGAGTTGATTGTATAATATAATGAGTTTGTGATAAACAATTTTTTATTAATTTCGACAAAATTAAACAATATAGATAAATTATTAAAGGTTCATAATAGATTATAATCTATTACAGGAGAAAGAGTGGTTAGGTTCATGTTCGCAGTTGGAACAGTATTCAAAGAACATATTAAAAGTTTCTATTTAATTCAAAGACTAGCACAATTTCAAATCAAAATTTCAAATCATAATAACTATCTTGGTATTGCATGGGAAGTTTTAAACCCTGCATTGCAAATTATGGTATATTGGCTTGTCTTTGGTTTAGGGATTAGAAGCAATCAGCCTATACACGGTATCCCATTTGTGTTTTGGTTACTCGTAGGTATTAGTATGTGGTTTTTCATTAATCAAGGTGTTTTAGAAGGGACTAAGTCAATTTCACAAAAATTTAATCATGTGGCCAAAATGAATTTCCCGCTTTCGATTATTCCAACATATATTGTTACTAGTAAATTCTATGGGCATTTAGGGTTACTAGTGATTATTATTGTTGCATGTATGTGTAACGGCATTATTCCTTCTATTCATATCGTGCAGCTATTTGTTTATGTTCCTTTTGCGTTTTTACTGACGTCCTCAGTAGCGCTATTAACATCTACATTAGGTATTCTTATTAGAGATACTCAAATGATGATGCAGGCAATTATGCGAATCCTATTTTATATGTCTCCGATTTTATGGGTACCAAAAGATCATGGTGTGAGCGGTATCATTCACAAGATTATGATGTTCAACCCTGTATATTTTATTGCGGAATCTTATCGTGCCGCTATTTTGTTCCACCAATGGTATTTTATTGATCATTGGAAATTAATGCTATATAACGTCTGTATTATTGTTATATTCTTCACTTTAGGTTCAATATTACACAAACGTTATAGAGATCACTTTGCTGATTTCTTATAACCTTGTATACCAACACCTTGGTCTATTTTGGATTAAGGTGTTGGTTTTATTTATATTTTTAAAAAATTTAGATGCTCAGACTTATTTACGATAAAAAATTATTGGCTTTCGTTTTCTAAGAGAGTTGGAATCGTTTATAATCAAGTAATACGATTGAGTAATAAAAGACGGTGAATATATGAGAATTTTGATTAAAAAAATGTACATGTTAAGCATTGCATTATTAAATATAATACTGAAACCCCTGAAGGTTAAACGTCAGCATATCGTTGTGATGATGACATTCAAACAAGACGTGTTACCGATTATCAAAGCACTTGATAAAGAAAGGTTTAATGTAACAGTCATTGGAAAACCACAAGAGCAATATCTTGTTGACAGTTTAAATCGTGTGTCTTTCATTCCAGCAGGAAACAAACATATTGTGAAACATATGAAAGCGTTGTGTACAGCCAAGGTCGTTATTTTAGATACGTATTACTTAATGATGGGTGGCTTTAAAAAGAAAAAAGGACAAAGTGTCATTCAAACGTGGCATGCAGCTGGAGCACTCAAGAATTTTGGTCTCACTGATCATCAAGTAGACTTAAATAATCAATCGATGGTTTCGCAATACAGAAAAGTATATAGTGCTACAGATTATTATTTAATCGGTGGCGAAGAAATGGCGCAGTGTTTTGAGCAATCATTTGAAGCACAACCAAATCAAATGTTAAAGTTTGGTCTTCCTAGACTGGTTCAATATTTGAATATCAATCTTAAAGAAGAACAGCGTCGATTAAAAAAACAATATCATATCCGTGATAAACTGGCGATATATGTTCCTACTTATAGAGAATCTGAAATAGCAAATCGCATGCTAAATAAAGAGAGGTTTGAACAATGTCTTCCTGACTTTACGTTAATCAGTCATTTGCATCCTTCAATTGGTCATCAAAGTGATACACAGAATATTGATATTTCATCACTAATGATTATGGCAGACATTATTATTAGTGACTATAGCTCATTACCTATTGAAGCGAGTTTACTTAATAAACCTACACTCATCTATAATTATGATGAGCGTCAATATGAAGAAGTCAGAGGATTGAATCGTTTCTACTATGATATACCTAATCATTACAAATTTAAGAACGAAGAAAGTTTAATCGAAGCACTTAAAAATGACATTGAGTTCCATGTTTTATTTGGTACATGGCATCACTATAACACTAAGGAAAGTTTGAATCAGTTAGTCAATTTTATTAATAAGTTGGTGAAACAATGAAGTTAGCAGTAATTATTCCAGTATATAATGCTGAACAAATAATCAAACGCGCAGTACTTTCTGTAGACACAAAGTCAGACTATGAAATTATTTGTGTAAATGATGGATCAACAGATCATACGAAAAATGTGCTGACAGAACTTCAAAAAGAACATAAAAATATCAAAGTGATACATCAAGATAATCAAGGAGCTGCGCGTAGTAGGAATGTTGGATTAGAAGCGATGTCTGACGATGTGGAAGCATTTTTGTTTTTAGATGCGGATGATGAATTTTTACCTAGTAGAATTGATTTAATGGTTGAAGCTTTTCAACAAAATGTTGAAACAGATATTGTAATAGGTCAAATTGCTAGGGATATTAATGGTGAATGGAAGGTTATTCCAACTCATAAATCTATTGTTACTAATGAGTTAGTTACGCTTGATTGTAAGCCTGAAATTCTACAATCTATAGGACCTGGTGCCAAATTATTTAGTGCCAAGTATGCTGGCTGTCGCTTTGATGAAGATGTTGTTTTTTGCGAAGAACATACGTTTATCGTAAAAGCATTTTCAAAAGCTCGTGATATCAAGCTTATTCCCCAAATGGTTTATGGATACAATGAAAGAGAAGGGTCTATTACAGCTCAACGCGCAGACACGTTTTTACCATATATGAGTGATGCACTAAAAGTTCGCCAACGTGTTATGGAGCAGTTGTTATTAATTGATGAAAAGACTTACTACAGTTATCGAATGGATAACTTAATAGTGAGCTATCTAATCCAAGCACACTTAATAAAAAATAGTCGTGTCACACAATCGTTAATGGATAGTGTGATTGACTACATTAGAGCGATGCAATATACACATTATTCTGGTGAAGCTATGTTTAGAATTGTCAAAGCGGTTGAACAAAGTGCGACACATTGGACAAAAGATTTATATAATCAATGGAGAAAAGCGTTAGGTGAAGTGGGGATTGGCAGACCAGGATTTATCCGATTTAAAATTTTAGTGATGCCTCAGCGAGCATCATTTTCTGGGAAGCAATCATTAAAGCGTATATTAAATAAGTAATTGTATAATTTGAATTTTTACTTTAACACGCATTCATGAATTAATGGTAAGGGCTAGATATTTATGATACATTAAGAATGTAAATTTTTATTAAATTTTAAGTTAAGGAGAATAGCGTTTCATGAAAAGAGTAATTACTTATGGAACATATGATTTATTGCATTATGGTCATATTGAATTACTTAGAAGAGCACGTGAGATGGGAGATTATCTTATCGTGGCGCTTTCTACAGATGAATTCAACCAAATAAAAAATAAAAAGTCTTATTATGATTACGAACAACGTAAAATGATGTTAGAATCCATTCGCTATGTTGATTTAGTTATCCCAGAAGAAGGTTGGGGGCAAAAGGAAAAAGATGTTGAACGCTTTGATGTCGATGTGTTTGTAATGGGACATGATTGGGAAGGCGAATTCGATTTTCTTAAGGATCAATGTGAAGTAATTTATCTAAATCGTACAGAAGGTATCTCAACAACAAAAATTAAACAAGAATTGTATGGTAAAGATACTAAATAAGTAGCGATTTGATAAGAGCCTGAGATATGAAACTTAGAATAACAGCCTGTAACTGGCTTAGAATAACAGCCTGTAACTGGATTGTTTAATTCGATTTAGTTACAGGTTTTTTAACAGTATTTTCTCCACAAATTAATTTTCTTGTTCGTCAATGAAATCTAACTTAATGTTTAAATATTACTTTTTGAGGCATAGTTGCAATAGCGATATGTCTATTTTTTTATGTCAAAAAATGAATTGCGGTAAATCAATTTAAAATAATATGAATTCAACTTAGTCACACTACTCAAAAGATGTTATAATATCAACTACGAAGATCATAGTTATAATGGGTAAAATAAACAAGTAAATCAACTTAAAATTGCTTTATTAGATATGTATAATATTTTTACAAATGATATAGTGTAATGATTTGTTTGATATAATAAATTGTAAAGAACTTTATTGATTGGGATTGAAATGGATTTGTATTATGATTGGGAAAAATGCAAAATATGAATTTAAAGACGAGGTATAACTATGAAACAACAAAACCCTTTATTTTTCTTATTTAAGAGGCTTTCTTGGCCATATGGGTTAATCATTGCAGCGGTCATTATTACTTCGTTAGGAAGTTTAAGTGGATTATTAGTGCCATTCTTTACAGGACGTCTGGTAGATAAGTTTTCTGTAAGTAGCATTAACTGGGGAATGATAGCGATATTTGGTGCTATTTTTCTAGTTAATGCTTTACTAAGTGGTGTAGGCCTTTACTTGTTAAGTAAAATTGGTGAGAAAATTATTTACGCGATTCGTTCGTTATTATGGGAACACATCATCCAATTAAAGATGCCGTTCTTTGATAAAAACGAAAGTGGTCAATTAATGAGTCGTTTAACTGATGACACAAAGGTGATTAATGAATTTATTTCTCAAAAATTACCCAATTTATTACCTTCTGTATTAACTTTAATCGGTTCATTAGTGATGTTATTTATTATGGATTGGAAATTGACATTACTTACTTTTATTACGATTCCAGTATTTATTTTTATTATGATTCCACTAGGGAGAGTGATGCAAAGAATTTCAACGCATACGCAATCTGAAATTGCCAATTTTAGTGGTTTGCTGGGTCGAGTACTTACAGAAATGCGACTTGTTAAAGTCTCAAATACTGAGAGATTAGAGTTAGATAATGCTCATATTAATTTAAAAAAGATTTATCAATTAGGCTTAAAACAAGCTAAAATTTCGGCAATTGTTCAACCTATATCTGGAGTAGTCATGCTTTTAACAATCGCTATTATTTTAGGTTTTGGTGCATTGGAGATTGGAACGGGTGCAATTACTCCAGGTACGTTAATTGCAATGATTTTCTATGTTATTCAATTATCTATGCCTTTGATAAACCTATCTACGTTAGTTACTGACTATAAAAAAGCTGTAGGTGCAAGTAGTCGTATTTATGAAATCATGCAAGAACCTATTGAACCAACTGAAGCATTATCAGAATCTAAAGGTGTTTGTGTCATTGATGGCGAATTGAAATTTGAAAATGTCAATTTTAAATATGATGTTAAGAAAATTCTCGATGATGTAACATTTAGTATTCCTCAAGGAGAGGTAAGTGCATTCGTTGGGCCATCTGGTTCAGGCAAAAGTACAATTTTTAATTTGATTGAACGTATGTATGATATTGAAAGTGGAGATATTAAATATGGCAATCAAAGTATTTTCGATATTCCTCTTTCTAAATGGCGTACTAAAATAGGTTATGTCATGCAATCTAACTCTATGATGAGTGGTACGATTAGAGATAATATCTTATATGGTATTAATAGAGAAGTTAAAGATGAAGAATTAATCGAATATGCGAAACTGGCAAACTGTCATGATTTTATTATGCAATTTGATGAAGGTTATGACACAATGGTTGGCGAACGAGGACTTAAATTATCAGGTGGTCAACGCCAACGTATTGATATCGCTAGAAGTTTCGTCAAAAATCCAGACATCCTATTATTAGATGAAGCTACTGCAAATTTAGATAGTGAAAGTGAATTAAAGATACAAGAAGCGCTTGAAACGTTGATGGAAGGTAGAACTACAGTTGTTATTGCACACCGACTGTCTACTATAAAAAAAGCGGGACAAATTGTATTTATTGATAAAGGACGCGTGACTGGTAAAGGGACTCATCACGAGTTAATGGCATCACATTATAAATATAAACATTTTGTCACATCTCAAAAGTTATCGGACTAAATAATTAAGCACGTTCCACATGTTTGCTTGGAACGTGCTTTAGTTTTTAACTGTTAAACTTTTGTAAAAATGTCATTTTAACCTAATTTTGCACATGATATAATGAATTTTGTAAGATTTAAAAGAACTTTTTGTGAATATAAACTTAGATAGTACGGAAAATAAACGTTTTCATTTTTTTGTGAAAATTAATATTCATCTTTAACAATATATACATAATTAAGGGGGAGATTGGTTTACGGTACTTTGAGTTTGTTTACATGGTTATTTGTGAAAATAATTATTAGGTAGGTGCCATATGTTTTTATTGATAAACATCATTGGATTATTAGTTTTCTTAGGGATTGCAGTTATTTTTTCTAGAAGTCGTCAGAATATTCAATGGAAATCTATATTAATTTTAGTTATTTTAAACTTATTTTTAGCTTGGTTCTTTATTTATTTTCCATGGGGAAGAGCAGGTGTAAAAGGTGCAGCGAATGGTATTGCTTGGATTATCGAGTCTGCACATAGAGGTACAGGATTTGCCTTTAATAGTTTTACTTCTAGTAAACAAATGGACATGGCAGTGAGTGCATTGTTTCCAATTTTATTAGTTGTGCCATTATTTGATATCTTAATGTATTTTAATGTTCTCCCTAAAGTTATAGGAGGAATTGGTTGGGTGTTAGCTAAAGTGACACGACAGCCAAAATTTGAATCATTCTTTGGTGTTGAAATGATGTTTTTAGGCAACACTGAAGCTTTAGCAGTATCTAATGAACAACTTAAGCGTATGAATGAGATGCGTGTATTAACAATCGCAATGATGTCAATGAGTTCTGTTTCTGGTGCAATTGTTGGTGCTTATGTTCAAATGATACCGGGTGAACTTGTGCTTACAGCAATTCCTCTCAATATTATTAATGCAATTATTGTTGCTTGTATTCTGAATCCCGTTACAGTTGAAGAAAAAGAAGATGTAGTTTATAGCATTAAAGATCATCAAGCCGAACGTCAACCTTTTTTCTCGTTTCTTGGAGATTCAGTGTTAGCTGCAGGAAAACTTGTACTAATTATCATTGCATTTGTAATCAGTTTTGTAGCTTTAGCTGATTTAATTGATAGACTCATACATTTGATTACTAGCTTAATAGCACATGGCTTTGGTATTAAAGGAAGCTTTGGTTTAGATCAAATTCTAGGTGTATTTATGTATCCATTTGCATTACTATTTGGATTACCTTTCAATGAGGTTTGGGATGTGGCACAACAAATGGCTAAAAAGATTGTTACAAATGAGTTTGTGGTTATGGGTGAGATTTCTAAACAGGTTAACTCATTTACACCACACCACAGGGCTGTGATATCAACATTTTTAGTGTCATTTGCAAATTTCTCTACAGTTGGGATGATTATAGGTACGTTAAAAGGTATTGTTGATAAGAAAACTTCTGATTTTGTATCTAAATACGTTCCAATGATGTTGCTTGCGGGGATATTAGTATCTTTATTAACTGCGGCATTTGTCGGGCTGTTTGCTTGGTAAAAAGTGTAAATTGTACGTCACGAGTTGGATTAAAATGTCTAACAATATGATGTGCAATACCTTTATAAATATGCTTACAAAATGAGTAAAATGATAAAAACCAAGTATAGAAAGTGAGTAAACACTTCTTATACTTGGCTTTTATGGGAAATGAATATTAATGTACTTGTAACGGTAAGGACTAGGTACTGTCACAGTACTTCGAGAAAAATGTGTTTTGTTACTATAAACAACACAAAGGAGATAACTTCTTTTAAAAGAAGTTAAAATTATTATATCAGAACTTTGTGAATAAGCAAATTAAAAATTCGGAATATTTAAATTTGTTCGTCGATTTAAATTGTATGAGAGGAATTCAATTTGTTAAGTGTCGGATAAGAATAAAAAATAATGTTTTTAATTTTTTAAAATTAAAAGTTTTTGTCAATGTTATATTGTGAGTAGTTATTGGCTTGTGCTACCATTTTAATAATGAAAAAAAATAAAAGGGGTGATTGAATGAATAAAACTATTAGAGATATAGTATTAGTGGTTATAGGTTCATTCATATTCTCAGCGGGCGTTAACGCTTTTATTATCTTGGGGAATCTAGGTGAAGGTGGAGTAACTGGTATAGCTATCGTTTTATATTATGCTTTTCATGTTTCACCAGCGATTACAAATTTTGTTGTAAATGCGATTTTAATTATAGTTGGCTATAAATACTTAAGCAAACGTAGTATGTATTTAACTCAATAGTTATATCAATCTTCTTAGACTTAACTGAGACTTGGCATGTTGAAACAGGTAATATCATTGTAAATGCAGTGTTTGGTGGATCATGTGTTGGATTAGGTATCGGAATCATTGTTTTGGCTGGAGGAACAGCAGCAGGAACTGTTATTTTAGCTCGTATTGTTAATAAGTATTTAGATATAAGTACACCTTATGCCCTATTGTTTTTTGATTTAATTGTTGTTCTTATATCATTAACTCAAATCTCATTGGCTAAAGCCTTAGTAACTGTGATTTCTTTATATATTGGTACAAAGGTCATGGAATTTGTTATCGAAGGATTAAATACTAAAAAGGCTATGACAATCATCTCTAATAATCCAGATAAAGTTGTAAAAGCAATTGATGAACAGGTAGGTCGAGGGCTAACAATATTAAATGGTCACGGTTATTGCACACGCGAAGAAAAAGATGTTTTACATGTAGTTATTTCTAAAACTCAAGTTTCTCGTGCTAAACGTCTCATTAAAAGTATTGATGAAAATGCTTTTCTTGTGATACATGATGTCCGTGATGTATATGGTAATGGATTTTTACTTGATGAGTAGTAAAACGTTATTTTATAAGCGGAATTTTATTAAATTTAAGTTTTTATAAATGTATATATAATCATTCTTAAAATTCTTGGTACGTATAAATACTAGCTCTATCCACTTTTTTGTGAGATAGGGCTTTTTAAAATAGTGTCATTTTATTATAAAATGAAAAGAATCATTAGTCATAAAATAGCAGAGATGTTATAATATAATCTATGATAATGATTATCAATTACATCTAGGTGATTGATAAAAGTGTAATTAGTTAAGATAAATAATGTTTTTACAATATATAGCGTAGGATTTTAGAGAATGAAAGTAGGGGAATTATTATGAGTCGTTTAAATTGTGAACAAGTGAAAATTGGTTATGGAGATTCTACAATTATTAATCGTTTAGATTTTGCAGTGCCTGATGGAAAAGTTACTTCTATTATTGGTCCAAATGGTTGTGGTAAATCAACTTTACTGAAAGCTTTATCTCGCTTACTATCAATTAAAAGTGGCACAATTAATTTAGACGGTCAAAGTATTCATGCTCAATCTACAAAAGAAATTGCTAAAAAAATTGCAATTTTACCTCAATCACCAGAAGTTCCTGATGGACTTACGGTTGGAGAGCTTGTATCTTATGGTCGATTTCCACATCGAAAGCGGTTTGGGCGTTTGACTGCTGAAGATAAAAAAGAAATAGAATGGGCATTATCAGTTACTGGTACGAGTGCTTTTCGTCACCGTTCTATTAATGATTTAAGTGGGGGTCAAAGACAACGTGTTTGGATTGCTATGGCATTAGCACAACGTACAGATATTATTTTCTTAGATGAACCTACAACATATTTAGATATTAGTCATCAATTAGAAATATTAAATCTTGTTCAAAAGTTAAATGAAGAAGAAGGTTGTACAATTGTGATGGTTTTACATGATATTAATCAAGCCATCAGATTTTCAGATTATCTTATTGCAATGAAAGATGGCGATATTACTGCTACTGGAACAACTAATGAAGTGTTAACTACAGATATATTAGAAAAGGTGTTTAATATCGATGGCATAATTGATGAGGATCCACGTACAGGTAAACCAATGCTTGTCGCGTATGATTTGTTCTGCAAGACATATTCTTAAAATAAGCATTTTTAGTTATGAATAAACAATATTCTAAATTGCTCAAGAAGTTTTAATGGCTTTATTGAGCAATTTTTTATAAATAAATATAAGATAGACGAATTTTAATAGTCATGTTTAAATAGGCTTATAGTATTGAACTCAATCGTTGTCATAGATGGTAAATGTATAGACACGTATTATATAATGAAGTTAACTACTTAATTAAGAAGATATTAAATGATTAAAGAATTCGTTATATTTTTTACAATTAATATTGTTAAAAGCATCCTTTTAAATGAAATTTAATGTTAGTTATGATATTATAGCTATAATTGCTAAATAAAATCTGAACAATAGGAGGACATTGCCATGCAACATCTTATAAAAAAACATGTATTGAATGGCGAATTTGAGCAAATTAGACAATTAATGTCCGAAACAGATTTTATGGAATTTGAAGAAGCATATATTTCTAGCGCTCATGAAGTTGAAAGTATGATGTTTTATACATGTATTTTAGATATGATTAAAGTAGAGGAATCGTCTGAATTACATGATTTAGCATTTCTATTACTTGTTTATCCATTGAGTGAATACGAAGGTGCTTTAGATTCTGCGTATTATCACGCTGATTCTTCCATAAAACTCACTGACGGAAATGAAGTTAAAAGTTTATTGCAAATGTTATTACTGCATGCTATTCCTGAACCAGTTATTTCAGATAAGAAAGCATTTGATGTAGCTAAACGTATTTTAAAACTTGATCCAAGTAATAACGTAGCAAGAAATGTACTTAAAGACACTGCAAAACGTATGGATAATGTAGTTGTAGATATAAATGAACTCAATAATCATAGAAATGCACGTTAAAGTATATTCATAAAATGAGTCGCATAAGTGATGACACTTTTGCGACTATTTTTTATACATTAATACTATTTGTTATACAAAACAAGGCGTTAAACTCCGTTTGAATGCGTTTTTAAAAAATGATTAAAAATGCATAATATTATATTTTATAAATTTTCTTAGGGTTGCAATTAATTATCAGTACGTTATAATTCTCAATGTGCAAATCTAAGGAGGTAATTTTTTACATGGGGCTGAATAGAGAAGCTATAAAAATTGGTTTCGCCTATGTCGGCATTGTTGTCGGCGCAGGATTTTCAACCGGACAAGAAATCTTGCAATTTTTCACACCATATGGATTATGGTCTTATATTGGTGTACTTATTTCAGGATTTATACTTGGCTTTATTGGTAGACAAGTTGCTAAAATAGGTACAGCTTTTGAAGCTACTAATCATGAATCGACATTGCAATATGTTTTTGGTGAAAAATTCAGTAAGGTATTCGACTATATTCTTGTCTTTTTCTTATTTGGTATAGCTGTCACTATGATTGCTGGATCAGGTTCGACCTTCCAACAAAGTTTTGGAATTCCAACTTGGTTAGGTGCTTTAATTATGACAGTTGTCATTTACTTAACATTACTATTAGATTTTAATAAGATTGTCAGAGCCTTAGGGCTTGTCACACCATTTTTAATTATAATGGTTGTTTTAATTGCAGTTTACTATTTATTTACAGGTAGTATTTCGTTAGGAGAAGTCAATCGTACGGTTCCTGAAAGTAGCGCTTGGAAAGGTGTTTTCTGGGGATTAGTATATGGTGGATTAGCATTTGCTGTTGGATTTAGTACAATAGTTGCTATCGGCGGAGATGCATCTAAACGGAGAGTATCAGGTGCCGGTGCAATGTTTGGTGGTGTAGTCTACACTATTTTACTTGTATTAATTAACTTCTCACTTCAAACTGAGTATCCCAAAATTAAAAATGTAGCTATTCCAACGCTAGATTTAGCTAATGGTATTCATCCATGGATAGGCTGGATTTTGACAGTCATAATGTTAGCTGTTATGTATAACACAATCTTAGGATTATGCTATTCATTTGCAGCACGTTTCACAGAACCTTACAGTAAAAAGTACCACATTTTTATTATTATTATTATGGTAATGGCATATATTTTAAGTTTCGTAGGTTTTGCTGATTTAATTAATGTTTTATATAAATTCATGGGTGTTGTAGGATTATTCATTGTAGTTGCAGTACTTATTAAGTACTATAAACGTAAAAAAGATGATAAAGAACACATCGCTTAAGATGTAAATTTATATACGCTTTACAATTTAATACGATTGATATAATCTTAAAAGCAATTCGTCTATATTTAAAAAGATGGGTTGCTTTTATTTTTTAAAAATAAATAATTTATCTAAATTAGTTAAAAATAGCTAAAAACCGAAAATAATGATTTGAGAGGGTTATCAATGATGAAAGAAAAATATAAATGGTTAGTGATGACTTTAATCATTTTACTCATTATTTCACTAATGTTTATTTTGCACTTGAAAAATCATTATGATAGAGAACATGAGAAACAGCAAGGAAAAGAACATGTACAAGTGAATAATAAAAATGTAAAATTATTTCAAAATATATCATATGGAGAAGGGATTCCAAATAGTAAATTAGACATCATTACGCCTTCAGATATGAGTAATAATACCAAATTATCTGTTATCTTTTGGATGCTTGGTGGAGGATTTATTGCTGGCAATAAGCAATACAAGAATCCTTTATTATCAAAGATTGCAGAACAGGGTTATATTATAGTTAATGTGAATTATGCATTAGCACCACAGTATAAATATCCAACACCTTTAGAACAACTTAATCAAGCAGTCAAGTTTATTAAAAAGAATAAATATGAATTGCCAATTGATTTTAATCAAGTTGTCATTGGAGGAGACTCAGCTGGAGCGCAACTAACAAGTCAGTATGTTGCTGTGCAAACCAATCATCAATTACGCAGTAACATGCATTTTGAACAACAATTAAAACCATCGCAAATTAAAGCGGCAATCTTTTTTGGTGGCTTCTATGATATGAAAACTGTTAGAGCTACGGAATTTCCTGGAATACAATTATTTATGAAAAGTTATACCGGTGCGAACAACTGGGAAAAAAACTTTAAAAATATATCTCAAATGTCTACGATTCATCAAGTGACGTCATCGTATCCACCTACATATTTATCTGTAGGTGATGCTGATCCATTTTATAGTCAAAATGAAGCCTTTTATAAAAGGCTAAAAGCGAAAAATATTCCAGTAGATACATTGTTTTATGATGGTTCTCATCATTTGCATCATCAATATCAGTTCCATTTGGATAAACCAGAGTCAAAAGAAAATATCAAAAAAGTATTGTTATTCTTAAGTAGGAATACATCTTCTTCAGGTGTGAAAAGTGGAGAAACGACAGATAAGAATTCAACCCAATAAACTAACAATAGTGTCTCATTGTATCCATTTGAATAAACTCCATTTAATGATTTACTAGATATGAGGATTAAATGATATAAGTGGTTAAATATAAAAAAAGTCTTTTAGGAGTGACCACATATTAAAAAATACATTTTTTAACTTATATACATCAAAACAGCCAATTCAGTTTCTCATTGAGTTGGCTGTTTTGTATTTGTTGATTGAATTATTAAGTTATCAACGGTTGGATAGGTTGTTGTTATTTAATATTTTAAATATGTGGTAAAATTTACATTGAATGATTGATTAATTTAAAATTTTAGCCATTACAAATTCATTATAATATTGGCCGTTAATAAAAAGCTTGTCTTTGAGTTCTCCTTCAATTTGAAAACCGACACCTTTAAATAATTCAACGGCATCAGCATTTTCCGTTACAACAGTAGCTTCAATACGTCGGATATTATGATTCAAAGACCAGGCTTCTATAGCATTGATTAGCGCTTGTCCAATGCCTTGTTTTTGGTAATATCTTTTTACACCAAGATAGATGACAGCTTCGTGTTGCGTTCGTTCATACGTTTCCGTATTGACGAATACGTAGCCTACAAGTTGCTCATCGCTTTCTGCAACATAAATTGCTTGTGAAGGTGATGTAATATACTTTTCTAGATGTTGGCTCGCAGAAGAGACGGTTGGTGAGTACTCTCCAGGATTATAAAATGTAAATTCTGATTCATCATAAATTTTACTTAATAAATCTATAAAGTTTTCAACGTCTTTAATACTTATCTCACGAATTACGTGTGCCATGAAAACACTCCATTTTTAGTTGAGTCAATTATCTACTTTATTATTATAATACACTTTTTCCCGTTGTGCTTGAAACAGTAATAATTACTAAATAAATGAAATATTAAGGAGTTGATACCTATGAAGCCTAAAGTTTTACTTGCAGGGGGTACTGGTTATATTGGTAAATATTTAAGTAGAGTAATAGAAAATGATGCTGAATTATATGCTCTATCTAAATATCCTAAACCAGATAAAGGTTCAACATATGAAATCACATGGTTAAAGAGTGATATTTATAACTATAAAGATGTCGTTAATGCTATGGCAGGAAAAGATATTGCTGTATATTATTTAGATCCTACTAAAAACTCTGCTAAATTAACTCAAGCGACAGCTCACGATTTGAATCTTATCGCTGCTGATAACTTTGGAAGAGCTGCTACAATTAATAAGATTAAAAAGATCGTCTACATACCTGGTAGTCGTCATGATATAGAAGCAATTGAACGACTTGGAGCTTACGGGATAACAGTTGATTGCACTGAGTTTGAGGTGAAACGACCTCATATTAATGTGGAGTTACAAACATCTAAGTATGATGATGTACGTACAGCTATGAAGATGATTTTTCCAAAAAAATGGACTTTAAATCAACTCGTTGGATATTATAGTCAATGGCTAGACGAAACTAAAGGTACATTTTTACATACTAAAGAGGAAAATAATAATTACATTATTTATCGTAAAAATAGTCATAGACCATTAGCTATATTTAACAAAATACAAACTACCGAAGATATTATCACATTACATCTTGTAGGAGGTAAATTAGTTAAGTCAAATCTAAAAAAGCAAGGAAAATTAGAATTTAGACTTCTTAAGGGGAGCCCATTAGTTATGGTACATTTATATGACTATATTCCTAGATTATTTTGGCCGGTTTATTACTTCTTACAAGCATCTATTCAAGGCCTCTTTATGCGAGGTTTTGAAATTGATTGTAGAATCAAACACTTTCAAGGGCGTGTTCAATCGGGTGAGAAATTTAAATATACAAAATAAACATTAGGTGATTGGTTATGCAAATATTATTGATCGAAGATGATAGTACGTTATTTCAAGAATTAAAAAAAGAACTAGAGCAATGGGATTTTAACGTTACCGGTGTGGAAGATTTTGGCAACGTTATGGATACTTTCGAAAAATTCAACCCTGAAATTGTTATATTAGATATGCAACTACCTAAATACGATGGTTTTTATTGGTGTAGAAAGATGAGACAAGAGTCGAATGTACCGATTCTATTTTTGTCATCTAGAGATAATCCGATGGATCAAGTTATGAGTATGGAACTTGGTGCAGATGATTACATGCAAAAACCATTTTATACAAATGTGTTAATTGCTAAACTTCAAGCTATCTATAGACGTGTATATGAATTTGGGGTTGAGGAGAAACGGACGTTAAGTTGGAAAGATACAGTTGTTGATTTATCAAAAGATAGTATTCAAAAAGAAGATAAAACCATCTTTTTATCTAAAACAGAAATGATTATTTTGGAAATGCTCATTAACAAACGCAATCAGATTGTTACGCGTGATACATTAATCACAGCACTGTGGGATGATGAGGCATTTGTAAGTGATAACACGTTAACAGTTAATGTAAACCGTTTAAGAAAAAAACTTGCTGAAATAGATATGGATGGTGCGATTGAAACTAAAGTAGGTAAAGGATATATGGCACATGAATAATTTTCAATGGTTTTGGTTGTTTGTAAGAACACGTATCAATTGGATATTATGGATAATATTTCTTAACTTAATTATGATAGGTATCGCCTATATTGATTATGATATTTCAGTTGAAAGCGTGTCCTACATTGTTGTCTTAAATCTTGGGTTAAGTGTACTCTTTTTATTATTTACATTTGTAAAAGAAGTGCGTTTATCAAAACATTTTTATAAAAATAAAGAAATTGAAGAAATTAAACATAAAGACTTAGCAGAAACACCATTTCAACAACAAATGGTCGACTATCTTTATCGTCACATTACCATTCAGAAAGATAAGGTCGTTGACCAACAGTTGCGGATTAAAAATCATGAACAAACGATTACAGAATTTGTTCATGATATTAAAACACCTGTGACAGCAATGAAATTACTCATTGATCAAGAAGAAAATAATCAACGTAAACGTGCATTATTATTTGAGTGGTCTCGTATTAATGAAATGTTAGATAAGCAATTATATTTAACGCGTATAGAATCGCAAAATCGAGATATGTACTTTGATTACGTAGAACTTAAACGTATGGTTATTGATGAAATTCAATTGACGCGCCATATTAGCCAAGCAAAAGGTATCGGATTTGATTTAAACTTTGATGCTGTAGGAAAGGTTTATACTGATATTAAATGGTGTCGTATGATGATTAGACAAATTCTTTCTAATTCGCTGAAATATAGTGACAATACAACTATAGATTTATCAGGCTATATGTCTGAACAACATGTAGTGTTAAAAATTAAAGATTATGGTAGGGGGATTAGTAAGAGAGATTTACCACGTATATTTGATAGAGGATTTACATCTACAATTAATCGTAATGATACTGCTTCTTCAGGTATGGGTCTATATCTCGTAAAGAGTGTTAAAGAACAACTGGGCATTGAAGTTAAAGTTGAATCAGTCGTGGGACGAGGGACTACATTTTATTTGATTTTTCCACAGCAAAATGAAATTGTAGCACGCATGTCTAAAGTGACAAGATTGTCATTTTAAACATGCGTTTTGTTACTTACTATTATCACATTTGTAACTTAAAATCGTTATAATAAGAGAGTATAAAAACGATAATATTTACGAAGTCATATTTAGATTTTGACTTGTGTTGGTTCATATAAGTATTTCGAGCGAAGTAAGACAGGAGTGATTATTTGGCGATATTAGAAGTAAAACAATTGTCAAAAATATATGGTAATAAGCAAGCTTCACAAGAAGTATTGAAAGAAATTAATTTAAATGTAGAAGAAGGGGAATTTATTTCAATAATGGGACCTTCTGGGTCAGGAAAAACGACTTTATTAGATGTATTAAGTTCAATCGACTATATGACTAAAGGATCTATTAAATTAAATGGTAAACATCTTGAGAAGTTATCAAATAAACAACTTTCTGAAATAAGAAAAAAAGATATTGGATTTATCTTTCAAGAATATAATATTTTACACACATTAACCGTTAAAGAAAATATTATGTTGCCACTATCAGTTCAAAAAATTGATAAAAAAGAAATGTACCATCGTTATAATCGGATTGTAGATGCATTAAATATTAGTGATATTAGTGATAAATATCCATCTGAACTCTCAGGTGGTCAACGTCAACGAACGTCTGCAGCTCGAGCTTTTATCAATCTTCCCTCGATTATTTTTGCAGATGAACCTACAGGAGCGTTAGACTCAAAAAGCACTCAGGATTTATTAAAAAGATTAAATTATATGAACGAGAATTTTCATACAACGATTGTGATGGTCACACATGATCCAGTTGCTGCTAGCTTTTCAAATCGGGTGATTATGTTAAAAGATGGACAAATTTTTACCGAGATATATCAAGGTGATGATGATAAACAAACATTCTATAAAGAAATTATAAGAACACAAAGTGTACTTGGTGGCGTAAATTATGAGTTTTAATGAAATAATTTTTAAAAATTTTAAACAAAATATTACGCATTATGCTATTTATCTTCTATCACTTATAATCAGTGTGATTCTTTATTTTAGTTTCGTAACTTTAAAGTATGCGCATCATCTTCATGCTAACCAATCCTTTCCTATTATTAAAGAAGGTTTTCAAGTGGGGAGTTATTTTCTTTTTATTATCATTATCGTTTTTCTTCTTTATGCAAATTGTTTATTTATGAAAAGACGCGGTAAAGAGCTGTCATTATTGCAAATCATTGGCTTGACTAGAAAAGATATTATGAAAATGATTATGCTCGAACAATTAATGACGTTTATGATGACTGCTATTATCGGCATCATTTTAGGTATTTTTGGCTCGAAAATACTATTAATGATTGTATTACGGTTACTTGGTATTAATATTAGTGTATCGATTATTTTCAGTTTCCATGCTGTTATAGAAACGTTATTATTAATCATTGTGTCTTACTTACTTGTAGTCATTCAAAGTTATATTTTTATTCGTAAACGTTCGATTACAGAATTAGCTTCAGACATAACTAGAAAAGAAGTGAATCAAACTCGAATTACAATTAGCGAAGTGATTTTAGGGTTATTGGGTATTGTTATGATTGTTAGCGGTTATACAATGTCCACTAAATTAGTTGATAACGTTGAAACAGTACTCCAACCTTTTGTTATTTTATTTCTCACTGTATTAGGTTCGTATTTCTTCTTTAGAAGTACAGTATCATTAATATTTAAAACAGCACAACGGTTAAGAAATGGGATAGTTAGTGTAACAGACGTTATGTTTACATCGCCGATTATTTATCGTATAAAGAAAAATGCTTTTTCATTGACCGTAATGACTGTTGTTTCGGCTATAACAGTGTCAGTACTGTGCTTTGCTGCATTAAGCCGTAGCACATTGACAAATGAAGTATTACTTAGCTCACCACATGATGTGACCTTAAAAATTCAAAAGCAAGCGAATCAATTAGCTTTTAAATTGAATAATAACAATATTGAGCATTACTACAATTATAAAGAAGTTGTTTATGTCAAATTATATAAAGATCATCTATTTACTGAGGGAGCTTCTAGACCTAATCATATTGCTGTGACAAGTGATAAATATATCCCGAATGTCGATCTCAATAGAGGACAAACGGATGTTATTGTACCAAGAGGAGTTATTAAAGATATTGTTAAAGTAGATAAAAAAGGATCTACATATATTAGTACTAAAAATTATCGATTGAAAGTTAGATTAAGAAGAAGTATTAATAAAGTTTATTTTATGTCTGATGTAGATTTAGGTGGGGCAACATTAGTATTAAATGATGTCGATTACCAAACTCTTCGTAATCATTCAAAAAGTAAAAATATTATTTCACAGTATGGCTTTGATATTAAAAACAAACAGGATCTACCAGAATTAGAAAATATAGTACAAAGTATAAATAAAAATATAGAAACACGAAGCGAAGCAGCAAGTGAAATATCAAGTTTGACAGGCATTTTATTATTTGTAACTTCATTTTTAGGGATTACGTTTTTAATCGCAGCTGGTTGTATCATTTATATCAAACAGATTGATGAAACCGAAGATGAATTAGAGAATTACACTATTCTTCGTAAACTTGGCTTTACACATCAAGATATGTCGAAAGGATTAAAACTTAAAGTCATTTTTAACTTTGGCTTGCCATTGATTATTGCTTTATTACATGGTTATTTTGCATCACTTGCTTATATGAATTTAATGGGGGTCACAAACCAAATACCAATATTTATAGTTATGACTGTGTATTCTGCTATTTATGCTGTATTTGCAATTATAGGATATAATCATTCAAAACGGACAATTAGACATTCAATATAATTATTATAATTTAAAGAAATAGACGTATTGTAGGCACTGATTGAATGAAATTGTAAGATAAGGTACTTAAATGGAATGACTTAATCATCATTTAAGTACCTTTTTTATATGGATAATAATTATTAGGCATTAACTCGTAATGTAAACTTACAATGATTTATAAAAGTGCTTAGTCCATAGTTATTTTTAAATTGTAGTTCATTAATTGATGATTTATCGATATGTGATTGGTTAGGGAATGAAGGTCAAAACAGTTATGTAAAAATTAAGTTTCTTGTTTGTTAAGAATTTGTAAATATAATTGTAGTTATGTAAATTTTGTGATATTTTCGAGTAGGGACAAAACGTTATATTTGAGAACATCAACCAACTTATGCTTTATAATAAATTTACATATTTTTTACAATAACAGAATGGTCTATAACTTTATTCGATAATTGTAAATAAGTTGCTCAACTACTTGTCTTATGAAATAAAAATTTATAGATGTGATTGGTGACAATCGCTCAAAATGGAGGATTTTTGAATGTTTAGTAAGAAAAAGGATAAGTTCATGGTTCAATTAGAAGAAATGGTATTCAACTTAGATCGTGCAGCAATTGAATTCGGCAAAATGGATTTTAACACGCACCTAGATTTAAAAGCTTATTCTGATAGTATTAAAACATATGAGTCACATGGTGATGAATTAATGCATCAAGTTATCACTGACTTAAATCAAACGTTTATTACACCAATCGAACGTGAAGATATCTTATCTTTATGTAATGCAATAGACGATGTTTTAGATGCAATGGAAGAAACGTCTGCTATGTTTGAAATGTATTCTATTGAATATACAGATGAATATATGGCAGAATTTGTTGAAAATATACAAAAGGCAGTCGCGGAAATGAAATTAGCTGTAGGTTTATTAGTAGACAAAAAGTTATCTCATATGCGTATACATTCTATTAATATCAAAGAATTTGAAACAAACTGTGACGGTATCTTAAGACAGTCAATGAAACATATCTTCAATAGTGAAACGGATTCAATCACATTAATTAAAATTAAAGATATTTATCAAAGCATGGAAGAAATAGCAGATAAGTGTCAAACAGTTGCTAATAATTTTGAAACTATAATCATGAAAAATAGCTAAAGGAGTCCTCATTTATGTCATATATTTTAATCGTCACGATAGCTATAGTTATATTTTCATTAGTATTTGACTTTATCAATGGTTTCCATGACACTGCCAATGCTGTTGCAACTGCGGTTTCTACAAGAGCCTTAACACCAAGAAGAGCTATTTTGTTAGCGGCAATTATGAACTTTGTTGGTGCTTTAACATTTACAGGTGTTGCTGGAACCATTACGAAAGATATCGTTGATCCATTCAAGTTACAACACGGTTTAGTGGTAGTTCTAGCTGCTATTCTTGCAGCAATTATTTGGAATTTAGTCACTTGGTTATATGGTATTCCAAGTTCATCATCACATGCGTTAATTGGGTCTATTGCTGGTGCAGCTATAGCATCTCAAGGATCTTTTGCTGTTTTACATTATCAAGGTTTTACAAAAATAATTATAGTGTTAATTATTTCGCCTATTATCGCATTCTGTGTTGGTTTCATTATGTACTCTATCGTTAAGATTGTGTTTAAAAATTCTAATTTAACACGCGCGAATCGTAATTTTAGATTTTTCCAAGTTTTTACTGCAGCATTACAATCATTTTCACATGGTACAAATGATGCTCAGAAATCAATGGGGATTATCACTTTAGCCTTAATTGTAGGTAACTTACAAGATGGTTCAAGTGTTGAGCCACACATGTGGGTAAAAATCGCTTGTGCAACAGCTATGGGGTTAGGTACGGCTGTAGGTGGTTGGAAAATCATCAAAACAGTTGGTGGTAATATCATGAAGATTCGTCCTGCCAATGGTGCTGCTGCTGACCTTTCTTCAGCACTTACAATTTTCGTAGCGTCATCGTTACATTTCCCATTATCAACTACGCATGTTGTGTCTTCATCTATTCTAGGTGTAGGGGCTTCAAACCGTGCAAAAGGTGTTAAATGGAGCACGGCACAGCGAATGGTTATTACATGGGTTATTACATTACCAATTTCTGCGGTATTAGCAGGTATTATTTATTTTATTCTTCATCTATTCTTAAAATAAAGATATAACATATATCACAATAAGCTATAATAGATTATGTTATATAACTAAATAAAATGCCACTCAATAAAGTTTGAAATCATCAACCATGGAGTGGCTTCTTTTATGTTTAGAACATATTGATGATTTTTAAACTTTTAAACACGTATACTAAAGAGAAAAGTACGAATAAAAAATACCGACAAGGAAGGATAGAGTTCCTTGTCGGTACTATTTTTGTATATTAATTAATGAATATATGCATATAAAGATATTTCTGAAGCTGGAATTGTACGATAATCTGTGTTATAAGGTCCGTTTGTATAATTCATTTCAGAAATTAAAATACTACCATCGGCATTGACACGTTCAACATAAGCAACATGTCCATAAGGACCAGGTGTGCTTTGCATGATTGAACCAACAGCAGGGGAATTGTTTACTTGGTATCCATCATTTGATGCATTAGATGCCCAATATTTAGCATCTGACCAGTAAGTACTAATTGGTTTACCAGCTTGTGAACGTCTGTCAAAAACATACCATGTACATTGACCAGAAGTATATAAATTTTGATGGTTGAATGTAGGTGAATTATAATTGCTACCGGTTTGAGTAGCAACATCACCTGAACCTGAACCAGATCCACCATTAGGAATAGTAAGTTGTTGGTTAGGCATAATTAAATAACCATTTAAATTGTTGGCTTTCATTAAAGCGTCAACTGATACACCATATTTATTCGCAATGATATTTAAAGATTCTCCAGCTTGAACAGTGTGTGAGGAAGCTGAACCAGAAGAAGTGTTTGAACTAGAACTTTGTGAACCACTTCTACCTACATTAATAACTTGTCCTGGGAACACCATATTATTATTTAAATTATTGTTTTGCTTAATGCTATCTACTGAAGTATTGTACTTTTGAGCAATACTCCATAAAGATTCTCCTGACTGAACTTTATGTTGTGTAGAAGCTTCAGCATCATGATGAGATAGAACTGCTGCTGCACCTGAAGCGGCTGTTATTGCAAAGGCTAACTTTTTCAAAGTAACTCCTCCTTATTTGTATAAATAAATTACTATGTTTTATTATGTAGACAATTGTCCCCACAAGTTTCCTACAATAATCCTAACTTTTTTACATTACTACTACGTACCCCATACTAACAAAAATAATTGTGTTTGTGTGCTTTGTTATTATCTTGTAATATTGTTAACATTTAGTGTTAACGAAATCTATTACGCTTAAAACTTGATACTACAGCATTTCAAAGGGGTGATTAATTAATGATGATTTAAGAAAATTATATAAATTGTAACAATATCACGGTTAAGTTCATAAAATTTTCGAAAACTTCTGTATATTTAGAATTTAATAACTAAATACTTTTGAAATTTCAAATAATATTGTAAACTTTTATTTGTTAATATTTTTTATTTTGAAAAGGAGTTACTCTTATGTCGCATACACCACAACATGTAAATGATACGAACAGTCAATCAGAGGCTAAACATCAATCTCATGCATATGGAAAAGTGTGGCTATTCTTTATGTATTATTGGATTATCTTTGGCATTGGGTGCTACTTTGGTCAATTTGTCCCCATGTCATTGAGGAAACCTTTATCAATTGGGCTGTTAGTCTTATTATTAGCTACTTTATTTATTAAGCACGCAAGCACGCACGTAAATATGGATTAATCATTTCTTATATTTATACTATTGTGATTGGCTTACTTTCTTATGCATTGTTTACGACGTACTTACAGAATTTAGGTGCGGAAGTTTTTTATAAAAATATTTTACTTGCTATAGGTGCTTTTATTGCTTTTGGAATCATAGGGTACTTCTTGATTAATGATGCATCTAGTATGGGCAAATATCTATTTGTAACATTAATTGCACTTATTATTGCAAGTTTAATTGGTACTTTTATTCATAATCCAGTGTTTCATACAATTATTACAGTCATCAGTTTTTTATTATTTTTACTTTATACGTTATACGATTTTAATAGGATGAAAAGAGGTCAATTCTCAGCTAGAGAAATGGGATTTAATTTGTTTATCAATTTATTAAATATAATACAAGATACGCTTAGTTTAGCTAATCGCTTTAAAAATTAAGTAGTTAAACATATAATAATATGGTATTCAAGATGTGGTCGTGTTCCTCTGCAATGAGAACGTTTTAAGTCTTAAACGTTTTTATCTTAGGACTGTTTTCACAACACATCTTTTTTATATACGTTATAATTAGATGGAATAGATACATAAAAAATAAATGATTATATATTTATTTGTTCTTTTGATGCATTTTTCATATTGTGTTAAATTGTTGATTGTTATAAGTGAACGACAGTAAGTTTTAAAGGTTATTTAAATTAGGGAAAGAGGTAAAGATATGACAAATTCCTGTTTGCATATACTTGCTAAAGATGAATACGCTACTACTCGATGTCAGGATGGATTAATATTGTTTTGTCCTATAGAGGGAAGTATGCATTTTCAGCAATTCAGAAAACACAGAACGTTAACGGATGAATTATACATTGTTAATAATATGGATGTGTTTGGAATCAATGATAACGGGATTACTCTAGAAATCTATATTTCGAGTGATTGGTTTACAGAATTAGGGTACTCTTTCTTCGATTACCACTATACTGCTGACTTAATTAAATCTGTAAATGAAATCAAAGATTTAATAGCACAATTTGCACTTAACTATCTTGATGACAATGTGGATAAAGAACTTGAAATCATAAATGAAATAGTTCATTTGCTTGAAAAAGAGGCTAGTATTGATAAAAAAATAGCTGAAGATCAATACATGTATGCTTTTTATGGGGATTTAAAGGATGAGCTAGATTATATATATAATCACATAAGTGAAAGATTAACGTTAAAGGACATCTCTAATAAGTTATACATATCTAAATCTAATTTATCTTCACAATTTCATCTTTTGTTAGGAATGGGTTTTAAGAAATATGTGGATACATTAAAGATAAGTAAGTCTATAGAAATGCTACTTACCTCAAATAAAACAATTAGTGAAATAAGTGCTACCTTAGGTTTTAGCAATGCTTCAACGTACTCGAAACAATTTAAAAATTATTTGAGTGTAACACCTAATGAGTACCGTACAATGAAAAAATATAATAAGTGCAATGGTTGTTCAGATGACGAGATATCTCACCAACTCAAAGAGTATTTAAAAAAATTAATATGCTCAGTGATGCCTCATAACATATTAAATACATATGATGAAATTATTATAGGAGAATATCATTCTAAAGGAGCTTCTACGTTTCATTCAGTAATTCAAATTAATTCAATAAAAGAAATAAAACTATTATTTTTAGAAGGGTTATTTCGAAAAATAGGTATCAAAGATTCAAATGTTATCTTTTGCATCATGCCACATTTAGCACATTATAGTCACAAATTAACTCAGGATGAAAAGATTGAGATTAGTAAGGTAATTATTGAAAATCATTTACATGTTGCATTTAATGTTGAAAACATTGAGAGAATTAATAAGTTAAATCAAAGTTTTTCACATGCACTCGAACAATTAAAAAAGGCTAATAAAAACTTAGTGACCCACTATAATGTTCAATTTATTTTTAATTTAAATGAAAAAGGAATTAGGGAAATCTATCGTAATTTACTAAAAATGCAAAACTTACAAATCAATTATAAAATAGGACTAGATATAACCTGTATGTTAGATAACCCAGTTCAATTTAAAACACTAGAATTACAAATTAAGAGATTAAAGTTCGACTATCTTTATATAGATAATGCACGTTTAGCTTCTCCTTATTTACTTGATAATAATGAAGGGTTACTTTTAAAAAATATTTTGCAACTTGAAAATGTTTTAGATCACTTAAACCAGTTTGATTTTAACAATGAGCAGTTAATGTTTTTAAATTTAGTCAATCATCAGCTACTGAATAACGAAGAAATAGATTTAAGTAATAGTGCACCTTTGTTATATCGTTCTGTAGCTAAGCTAAAAGATAATTTTGCAGGTTTTGGATTAAATTTATTTTCACATCCTGATTTATTTAATGCTGTACATTTATTCGATAAAAATGGTTTTAAAATAACATTTGGTCTTGTGTTTAATGATTTAAGTTGGATGATGAATCAAACTAAAGTTGAACAACGATTTTATAATATCACTGAAGATACTGATCGTTATTTATTATATCTATTTGATTGGCGTGTAATTGAAAGTGAGTCTAGTGTTGATGATTTTAATGATGTAGATGTCTATATTAATTTTGATAATAAAAGTTTAACGGATGAGTATATCTGCGTTATTGCGAAGATAGATGATGAAAGTGGTAATATCAATCACATTATTTCCCCAGAATTACGTAGTAAATATAAATGGTCAACACCGTTTCTAATGAAAGTTGAAGATAATTTTAGGCCTTATGTAAAGATTATAGGGCATGATTTTAGAAAGAGTCCATTGAAAGTGAGCTTAAAATATAATGCTGTTTATCTTATTAAAATCTATAAGCAAGATAACGTATTTAAAATGCGTAGCACAACTTAAATTGTGTTTGTTCGTAATTTTGACAAACGATTAAAAACAAATATCAAAGACAAGCCTTTGTATATTTAAGATAATGATATTATACATTGTCTACTTATATTTGGAGGTGCATGTCTTGAATGAACAAAAATTAAATAAGCTACTAGAATTTTACAAACATTACAAAGCGTTATCAGGATATATAGATAAAGAATATAAGTTGACATTAAATGATCTTGCTGTACTATATTTAGCCAAAAAGTATTGCTTTGAAGAACAGGTACTAATGCAATCGTTTTTAAAAACGGCTATTAGTGAATTAGACTTAAGTAGAACTAAACTTTTAGTATCGATTCGTAGATTAATTGATAAAGATAAACTCAGCAAAGTAAGGTCAACCAAAGATGAAAGGAAAATTTTCCTATATATGAATGAAGATAACGTTACAAAGTTTAATGCTTTATTTGAAGATGTTGAAAAATTCTTAAGTCATTAATTAAGGGAGTGTCGATATTTTTTAAAGTTTTATCGACACTTAATAAAATTAAAACAATATGTCTAAAAAGTTTGCTGTCGTCAGAAAAGTGTCTTTGATGACAGTTTTTTTATGTAATAATTAAAAAGTCAGTTGAAATTTATAGAAACATTAAGGTGTTTAAAAGATTGATATAGCAATGGTTTGCCACAGCTGATGAGATTTTACAAACGTTCTAGCTAAATATATAATATAGAACATAGATGACGAAAGTGAGATGACAATATGGGACGTAAATGGAACAACATTAAAGAGAAAAAAGCCCAAAAAGATAAAAATACAAGTAGAATATATGCCAAATTTGGTAAAGAGATATATGTAGCAGCAAAATCAGGTGAACCCAATCCAGATTCAAATCAAGCATTAAGATTAGTGTTAGAACGTGCTAAAACATATTCGGTACCTAATCATATTATCGATAGAGCCATTGGTAAAGCTAAAGGTGCTGGCGAAGAGAATTATGATCATTTAAGATATGAAGGATTTGGTCCAAGCGGGTCAATGTTAATTGTCGACGCTTTAACTAATAATGTAAATCGTACGGCATCAGATGTGCGTGCGGCTTTTGGTAAAAATGGTGGAAACATGGGCGTATCAGGTTCAGTCGCGTATTTGTTTGACCATACAGCAACATTTGGTGTTGAAGGTAAATCGGTAGATGACGTTTTAGAAACGCTAATGGAACAAGATATTGATGTTAGAGATGTTGTTGACGATGATGGTTTAACAATTGTATATGCTGAACCAGATCAATTTGCACAAGTTCAAGATGCACTACGCGAAGCAGGTGTTGAAGAATTTAAAGTAGCTGAATTTGAAATGTTACCTCAAACTGATATTGAATTATCTGAAGATGATCAAGCGACTTTTGAAAAATTAGTTGATGCACTTGAGGATTTAGAAGATGTTCAAAATGTATTCCATAATGTTGATTTAAAATAATGATGACAGCTAACGAATGGATTCAACAACTGGAATTAGTTGCACATCCTGAAAGCGGATACTTTAAAGAAACGATTCGAGACGATAGCCAAGGAAGAGCTGCATTTAGTAGTATTTATTTTCTATTAACACATCATGATATATCACACTTTCAAAGAATCGATGCAGATGAAGTATGGTATTATCATGCTGGCCAGACGTTAACGATTCATATGATAACAACTAAAGGCAAATATCATACTGTTAAATTAGGTAGAGATATAAAGCGCGATGATTTCTTACAATATTGTGTACCTAAAGGGACTATTTTTGCTTCCTCTTCAGATGGAACAGAAAGATATAGTCTTGTAGGATGTATGTGTCAACCAGGATTTGAATATGAGCATTTTGAACTTTTGACACAAGAATACTTGAATCATCAATATCCTCAATTTAAAAGGGTAATAAAAAGATTAGCTATATCCCAAGCCGATTAAACGAATGTACTTATTAAATAGGAGCCGATGTTTTAAAACATCGGCTCCTTTATTTAAATTAGTGCGTAAGACTTATTGAATTAACTCACTTTTTTAAATAACACGTGATTTTCAAGATGTACGTGTTGATGTGTTTGACGTTCTACGTTTTGTAGTTTTTGATAAACAAGTTTCCAAGTTCCACACGCTTCTTCAGGTGGTTGGTAATCAGATGTGATTTGATTCATAAGACGTAATAATTGTCCCGCCTCATTGTGGTCAGTAATTAAATCTTCTGAAATGATGTTTATGTCTTGTACATCTTGTCATTGGCTATACTGAATTAATTTGGGAAAGTCTTTTTCATCTTCTTTACATATATGTTCTAACATAGTTTCTCGAAATTGATGATATACGTCTTGTACTTTTAATAAATATGGATGACGAGTACCATGTACTTTTGCTAATTTAGTCACGTAAGGCGTAAGATTTTTAAATTCTTCTCTAAGTGTTTCGTGATAAGCTGATTGTATATACTGAATAAGTGATTCAACATTTAAAAATTTAGGGTTAATTGTACTATTGCTTTCTGCAATATCTATATTATTCAACTTATTTAATAAAGAATTTAAGTCAGTATTTAGTTTATGATTGACAGCAGAAGCAATACTTTCTTGACCACCACAACAAAAATCTATTTCAGCATGTCTAAATATATCTGCACTTTTAGGATAATCTATTACAACATCGGCAACAATATCTTCTTTTTTAATCATAATAACCCTCCTTAAATTTCAGTATAATTGAAAATTAAAATATTGAATCAATCATAAAGATAAACTTCATAAAATATTCAATAATTTTAAAAAAGTTTACAATTCATAAATTCATCCTTTGAAATTAAGTATGATTCCTACCATAATTAAAAAAGAGGGAGGAATGAATCATGCTAACTGAACAAGAGCAAGATATAATCAAACAAACTGTACCATTATTACAAGATAAAGGAACTGAAATTACTTTAATTTTCTATCCGAAGATGTTTAAAGCTCACCCAGAGTTATTAAATATGTTTAACCAAACAAACCAAAAGAAAGGTATGCAATCTACAGCATTAGCACAAGCGGTTTTAGCTGCAGCAATGAATATCAATAATCTAGGTGCAATTAAACCAGCAATTATGCCTGTAGCACATAAACACTGTGCTTTACAAGTGTATCCGGAACATTATCCAATCGTAGGAGAAAATTTACTAGCCGCAATTCAAGATGTGACAGGTTTAGAAAGTGATGACCCAGTTATTCAAACATGGGCAAAAGCATATGGTGATATAGCAGATGTATTTATCAAATTAGAGCAAGATATTTACGACCAAATGTTATGGAAAGGTTTTAAACCATTTAAAATCACAAATATCACACAAGAAACAAGTGATATCAAATCTTTCACTGTTGAATCTAATGATTATGATCTAAGTCAATTCGAACCAGGTCAATACATCACCGTAGATGTTTCTAGTGAAAAGTTACCATACAGAGCTAAACGTCATTATTCAATTGTAGATGGAGACGATAATCACTTAGTATTTGGTGTGAAACGAGATGTGACTACTGAACATGAGGGTGAAGTTTCAACAATTTTACATGATGAAATATCAGAAGGTGACATGATTAATTTATCTGCTCCTGTTGGTGGTTTTTCAATAGAAAATACAGAAAGACCTCAATTGTTTATTGGTTCAGGTGTAGGTATGACACCATTAGTTTCAATGTATAAAAAAGCGTCTTTATTAAATATTCCAACCCAAATGATTCAAGCGGTTGTAACTGAAGATGAACGTCCATTTGCTCAAAAACTAAATGATATTACAGCAAACCATGAACAAGCTCATTTACATTTACATGTAAATGATAAAGAAGGCTATTTAGAAACTAAAGAATTAGAACAATATTTAAGTGAACAACCAGAAATTTATATTTGTGGTGGTACAAGTTTCTTACATTCAATTATAAATTCTCTTAAAGAATTAAATTACGATATGAATCATGTTCATTTCGAAACATTTATTCCACGTTTAAGTGTTCAAGTTTAATTTTAAAGAAGGTCATACAATGAAAATAAATACAAGATATGTCAAAGTATTTTTTCTTTATATAGTAAGTACGTTTATTTCTGGTCGTCTAACAACTGATAAAGCCTTGTGCAAATCATTGATGCAAGGTATTTTAGGCTACGGTTTATTTGCTTTAGGTTTAAAGTACTTAACTATTAAGAAAAAACGACATCAAGCCCAATAGAGTTTTAAATAATTGTCTCATCATTAATAAAATTTATATTCTAACAAGTAACGAGTGACAGAGTTAATGACTTTGTCACTCGTTACTTGATTTTTTGTACTTACATCTATTTTTTATAAAATTTCAGTATGCATATATCAAAACATAGTATTTCTATCTATTTTAAGTAAAATACATCAATCTATAGTAAAATAGTTTTAATGATTTAATGAGCACATTTATGTAAGCGTCATTTATCTAAGACATAAGATGACATTAATAAACCAGTTTAATATAATAAAAGCAAGGAGTTGGTGACTGTGAAAGTAAAATATATAGACAAACGTCACTGGCGTCGCCTGATAGAGAGAGAATATACAGAGGTTAAAGTTAATAATAATAGATTTAAAGGTATTATAGGCTTGGTCACGATGAAAAAGGTTCGTGAGCCTTTAGAGGTGACGGTAGTTGGACAAAACATAATAGTCGCAGATGACAATTATAAATGGTTACAAATACTACCAGAAAAAAAGCGATATAGTATAACTGTTATGTTTGATAATATGGGGAATCCGCTAGAATATTATTTCGATATTAATATAAAGAATATTACTCAAAAGGGAAACGCACGAACAATAGATTTATGTTTGGATGTCCTCGTACTACCTAATGGAGAGTACGAACTGGTTGATGAAGATGATTTAATGTACGCATTGCAAAATAAACAAATTTCTAAAAAGCAATACCACGAAGCTTACATTATAGCCCATCAACTAATGATTGAAATTGAAGAAAACTTTTCCGAACTCCAAGAAAAAGTGATGCACTGTTACAATAAGATTAATCGTAAAGCTCAAAAGATGAAGTACAAACGGCCTTTTAAATCAAAACCTAAACACAAATAGCGCCGACATTAAATATAATTTAAAGTAAAAATTTAGTTAGAATAAAAGATTATTAAAGCTAAAAATCATAGCAAAGATTGTAGATCAGATATAATAGGGGGACGCTATGAAAATAGATGATTACCGTTTACTCATAACATTAGATGAAACAAAAACTTTGCGAAAAGCAGCAGAAATATTATATATATCGCAACCAGCTGTAACTCAACGATTAAAAGCAATAGAAAGTTCTTTTGGAGTTGAAATATTTATACGTACTAAGAAGCAACTGATTACCACAACAGAAGGTGCAATGATTATTGAGCATGCGAGAGATATGTTAAAGCGAGAACGGTTATTTTTTGATAAAATGCAAGCGCATATTGGTGAGGTTAACGGCACAATTTCAATAGGGTGTTCATCTCTTATTGGACAAACATTGTTACCTGAAGTGTTGAGTCTTTATAACACTCAATTTCCTAATGTAGAAATACAAGTACAGGTAGGTTCCACTGAACAAATTAAAGCAAATCATCGAGATTATCATGTAATGATTACACGTGGTAATAAAGTAATGAACTTAACTAACATACATCTATTCAACGATGAGCATTATTTCATTTATCCAAAAGATCGTAAAGAAGAAGTGACAAAATTACCATTTATTGAATTTCAAGCTGATCCTATTTATATCAATCAAATAAAGCAATGGTATAACGACAATTTAGGACTAGATTATCATGCAACAATCACTGTCGATCAAGTTGCTACATGTAAAGAAATGTTATTGAGTGGTGTAGGTGTCACGATATTACCAGAAATTATGATGAAAAATATTGATAAAAATATGTTTGAATTTGAGAAAGTAAAGATTGATAAAGAATCACTTATCCGGTCGACATATATGAGTTACGACGCGAGTATGCTACAACTTCCTCAAGTTGATTCTTTTGTTAATTTAATGTTGAATTTTATATGATAATTTGATGCAATGAGAAACGCCATTTGATACGTTTTTTGATAGAATAATACAAAGCAATTTTTAAGATAGAATAGAGGTTGACACGATGTTTACAGCGTTATTACAAATAAAGAACTACAAATTATTTGTTGTAAATATGTTATTACTTGGTATGGGCATAGCTGTTACAGTACCTTTCTTAGTTTTATTTGCTACAAAAGATTTAGGTATGACCACAACACAATACGGTGTCTTACTAGCGCTGGCTGCAATAAGTCAGTTTACAGTTAATTCAATCATAGCTAGATTTTCCGATACTCATAATATCAATAGGAAAGTATTAATTATCACTGCATTATTGATGGGTGCAATTAGTTTTTCAATATACTTTTATATTCATCAGATATGGTTATTTATCATTTTGTATGCCTTATTCCAAGGTTTATTTGCGCCTGCGATGCCTCAATTATATGCTTCAGCAAGAGAATCGATTAACATTTCTAGTTCCAAAGATCGAGCAAAGTTTGCAAATACTGTGTTGCGTTCTATGTTTTCACTAGGATTTTTATTTGGACCTTTCATAGGTTCACAATTAATTGAATTAAAAGGGTATTCGGGTTTATTTGGTGGAACAGTAGCAATTATTTTGTTTACATTAATTTTGCAAGTATTCTTTTATAAAAATTTACCAATTGAAAATCAAATATCTGATCAACAACATGTTGAAAAGTCAGCACCCAATATGTTTAAAGATCAATCACTATTTATACCATTTATCGCATTTATTCTATTGCACATTGGTCAATGGATGTACACAATGAATATGCCATTATTTGTAACTGATTACTTACATGAAAAAGATAGCTATGTAGGATACTTAGCTAGTTTATGCGCAGGGTTGGAAGTACCATTTATGGTCATATTAGGTATTTTATCTGCTAAATTATCTACTCGAGCGCTACTTATTACAGGTTCGATATTTGGCGGAGCGTTTTACTTTAGTATAGGCATTTTTAAAAGCTTTTATATGATGCTAGTAGGACAAGTTTGTTTAGCCATCTTTTTGGCTATACTATTGGGACTAGGTATTAGTTATTTTCAAGATATTTTGCCTGATTTACCAGGTTATGCTTCTACACTTTTTGCTAATGCTATGGTGATAGGGCAATTGTGTGGGAATTTATTAGGTGGTGCAATGAGTCACTGGGTTGGTTTGGAAAATGTATTCTTTGTTTCAGCAAGCTCAATTTTATTAGGCATGATATTGATATTTTTCACGAAAGACCAAAAAATTACTAAAGAAGATGTGGAGTAGATAAAAATGACAGTAGTATTGTGGGTGCTTATCATCTTAGCATTTATCTTAGCCTTTGTTGGTTTAATTAAACCTATCATTCCATCATTATTAATGTTATGGGTAGGTTTTTTAATTTATAAAATTGGGTTTCATGATGGTCGTTTATCATGGGTGTTTTATGTTGCGGTGACTATTTTCACAATTTTTATTCTAATCGCAGATTTTGTGATGAATAAGTATTTTGTTAGTCGTTTTGGTGGTACTAAAATTGGGGAGTATATCGCACTTATCGGAGTTATAGTGGGGTGCTTTGTCTTTCCGCCATTTGGCATCATTATCGTTCCATTTGTTGCTGTATTTATTGTTGAATTAATTCAAGGATTTGACATTGTGCATGCTTTTAAAGTAAGTTTTGGCTCGGTGATAGCCTTTTTAGCAAGTAGCGTAGCTCAAGGAATAATTATGTTTATAATGGTAGTATGGTTTGTTGTGGATATATTTTTAATAAATTAAATTAAAAGACTTACCCTTGGTTGAAGTGTTCTAAGAGTAAGTCTTTTTTAAATCCGTGTATTAGCTATCTCTATTATAGAAATAATGATTAACATAAAAAGCAATGGGTGTGATAATCATAGCAATAATGATGAAAGTCCAGTTACTTACATTAATATAAGGGCCAAAAGCTAAAAATGATTGCGGTATAAAAAATACGTAGAAGAGCGCGACGACTAAGAGTAAAGCTATTATTCCATATGTTAACCACCATATCCAATAGGAGTTATTAAAGCATTGAAGTTGTATGGTCTTAAAACTCATCCATATGAATAAGAAAATAATAAAAAGTCCAATAACAACAGTAATTGGAAATGTATAGAAATATAAAAAGTTACTATCTCCACCTATAAAAAAACCAATTAATCCTTTTAAGAAACAGAAGATACCTATTAAAAAGATAAAATTATGAGTGATATATTTAAAAATATTTTTAAATGTTTCATTTGGGAGTGCTTTAATTTCCTTTTTGGCATGCGCTTTAGGATCATGATCAAAGAATTCCATTGCCAGCATTCCAGTATCTTCAGCGCGAATTAAATGTTTTAAAGTGTGATTAAGCATAAGTTCTGAATCATGTGGATTAACACTTAAGTCGGCACGCACGTAAGTCATGTAATTTTCGAATATTTCGCGATCAGTATTATTAAGACGTAGCGATTTTGCATTATTCTCTTTTGTTAATTGCGCTGTCGATTTCATGATAATTCCGTGCTCCTTCATTCTCTATAAAAAATAAGAGTGAAACTGCAAAGTTATAAAGTGATATAAGTGACATGTTAATATGACTAATCATATCATAGAACTGCAACAAATTTCATTAGCAACAGAGGTGACTTAATATTGAGATGTGTTTCTCTTAAAGATAACAAGTGGATTAATGAAATCACATCAGTACATGAGAATTTGATTGCTGAAGATGGGTTGAATTATCAAGTAATCGCAACATCCATTACTTTAAGATATGAAATGATTATCGTAAGATTAAAATATACAAATGATAAGATAGTGGTATGTGAAGGTAATAGTTGATTCAAAGGATTTATTTGGGGACATTATGAATCACAAATGAAAGTTGTACAAATAGAAGTGTTATATGTTGTGCCAAAGTATAGAAAGCAGGGGATTGAAACTCAGTTAAAACGTTATCTTGAAATATGGGCTAAAGATGTTGGAGCAATAGCAATAGAGGTTACTGTGAGAAATAATAATGATAATATGATAGCGCTCAATCAAAAGTTAGGTTATCAAACGGCGCATCTTAAAATGACTAAAAATTTATAGGTAAAAAATGATTAAATTAAAAAAGCATGTTAAAATAAATTGTATTTATAAGTACATACAAAGGAGTCTATCATGAAAAAATGGTTAGCTTTACTCTTAGCCTCAACTTTAATGTTAACAGCATGTGGTAAAAGTAACGAAAAAGTTTCTTTAGAAAAAAGCATTGATCAATTAGAGAAAGAGAATAAAGATTTAAAAAAACAAAAGAAAGATTTACAAGATCAGAAAGATAAACTTAAAGATAAACAAGATAGTCTTCAAAAGGATGTGAATGAATTACCATCTGAAGATTCATCAAGTAAATCTTCCAAAGACAATCAAAAGAGTGATTCCAATTCTAGTAAAGACAATCAATTAAACAAGGCATCAACACATAATTCAGAACAATCATCAACCATCAAACAAAAATGCTAAGAGTAATTCAGCAAATCAAAGTATTAGTACTAATAATCAATCTCATTAATACATATCATAAACTCGAACGTTTGATGGGACTTTGATAAGGGTATGGTTATTGATAAATTAGGATTAAATAGTATTAATAAATGATAAGTGTGAATTTAAAATAAAGTAAGATGGTGAATATCTCACATCTTTAAGAGGAGAGATGAACGATGCATGAACAAGATTTTGATATTTTAGAAGGTAAAAAGTTAACCCTTCCTGAACTAGGTCGTGAGTTAGAAAATATTACTGGTCGTACAATTGTAAATTCAACGAGTGAAATAAAACGTGTGATTGCACATTTACCAAATTTTGAGTCAGGTACAGATACTTTTGTTGCAACATATCACTTAAATAACCAAAATGATTTTATTGATGCAACATTTACAGCACCAAAAGACCAACGTGATTGTCTTAAAGAAATTCCAGTACATGTTGAATTAATTAGTTATATTTCTAAAGATTAGGCTATTATTTTTATAAGTATTGATTATTTAGCGCGGTTTGAGTTGAGTTAAAAACTTCATAACGCGTTAATTTTATATTAAAATATAGACAAAATAAGCATTTTCGGTAAAATGGAGTGTTTAACATGGTAGTTTATATTGAAACTGAACGTTTGAGATTGAGAGATTGGGAAGATAAAGATTTATTACCTTTTCAAAAAATGAACGCTAACCCCCAAGTACGCAGATATTTTCCTAGTTTACTGAGTTATCGTCGGTCAGAGATAGATATGCAAAGGATGGATGATATTTTAAAAGAAAAAGGTGTTGGTTTATTTGCTGTAGAACTTAAGGAAACGGGAGAATGGCTAGGTTTTATTGGTGTGAATTACATACCTAAAGGTAGTAAATATCCTTTTAAAGAATTGCCATTCTATGAAATAGGTTGGAGATTAATACCTGAAGTATGGGGAAATGGCATAGCAACAGAAGGCGCAAAAGCTGTAATAAAATATGCTAAAGAAAAAGGAATTACAGAAATTTATAGTTTTACTTCTGAGAACAATTTACCTTCTAGGAAAGTCATGGAAAAAATTGGAATGACTTTCTTAGATAACTTCGAATTCCCAAACCTAAGTAAATACCATCCCCTCAAACGACATGTTAGATATTATATAGAACTACTTCCTTCACAAAGTGAAGGTGAGTAGTTCTTACGCAATCATGAGTGATACAGAAATTTTTAGCTTATCAGTTCAACTATCAGCTATTAAAAGAATTGATTTAGAATTTTATGGAAAAACATTGATTACGATGTATTACCTTCGTAAGTGCGATTAATTTTAGTTATTAAGCTTAAAATTTAACCGTTTAAATAAATTATGTATAAATTCTATAGATTTATGTTTAGGGAGTTACATCTAGTTCTTCATTAAAAAATTGTTAGAACTAGATGTTTTTTGTTGCCTGCATTCTAATATTATTTAAAATATAAAGTATTTACATATTATAGAAGAGCTGTATGCAGAAAATTTTATAGGCTTAATATTGTGTTTAGCTATTATTTTAGGGGGATATTCATTTATGGAGAAAGATGAAACTAAAAGGGGGTGAATTCAATTAACAATTCGATGCCATGATTGGGGAAACCCGTAAATAAAGAAACAGACTGAATCCAATTTTATTGCTTATTATAAAAATACTAAAGACAGAAATAAAGTTGCCGAGTATGTTTGGGATATACAAATAATTATCAATAGTGGAATGAAAGCATACCCCTAGTATAAAATTTGCAAAGTTTTATAAATACAATGTTTTCCAGTAAAACTTGATGGATACAGTCGTTTGAAATCAGATAGTAAAGTTATCTCTATTGAGGAATGTAAGTTTGATGAAAACAGATAAAAAAGTAACTGATTTAGATACTATCGTACTTAGTAGTGGATGGAATTATAATAAGTATATTTCAAAGAATGATAAGATTAATGTTAATAAAAAATATATAGGGTAATTAAACATCAAAAACCAATTAACACAGGACTTGGTTATAAGTTAAATGAAAGGATGAACTAATTTAATAATTATACTGACAATAAAACCCACAAATGTTTTCTTTAGATGAAATTATTTGTGGGTTCTTCTATTTTTTTAATTTATTCAATATCTATTTAATCATATGTACGTATACCAAGTGGTTGGTAATGATTGAGGCTTTCAATAAGTGCTTCTTTAGTATCATATAGAGGAGCTAATTTTTGATATTTTTCATCAATAAATCCTTCCATTATCATATGGTTGATTAAGTTTTGAAGTGGTTCGAAGAATCCATTTAAATTAAATATACCAATAGGTTTTTGATGTATACCAATTTGTGCCCAACTGTACATTTCAAAAAACTCTTCTAATGAACCGGCACCACCTGGAGCCATTACAAAAGCATCTGCTAACTCAGTCATTTTATTTTTACGTTCGTGCATAGAATCTACTAAAATTAATTCGCTTACTTTTTGACTTGTTATTTCTCTTTCATCTAACATCTTAGGCATTACACCAATTGCTTTACCGCCATGGTCAAGTACACCATCTTGAATAGCTCCCATAATGCCGACTGATCCTGCTCCGAATACAAGTTCATAACCTTGTTCAGCCATATATTTTCCTAATTCATATGCTTCTCTAACATAAGAAGGGTCTTTACCTTTGCTTGCGCCACAATAAACTGCAATTCTTTTCATATTGAGCCTCCTAAAGTTGATAAATTATTTTTCTAAAAGCATGTTCAAATCTAAGTCTATCTTCTTTTGTGAAGGGAGGGGGACCTTTATGGAGTCTACCTTGTTTTCTAATTTGAGCATTTAGATGTCTTTGATCTAGTAAATTTTGGATATTATCCGAACGATAGATACTATCTTTATAATGCATGACAGTATGCACTTTGTCTATCAGTAGACTGGCAAGTCCGTAATCTTGTGTGATGACGATATCATTTTTGCTAGCAAGCTGAACTATTTTGTAATCCACAGCATCGGGACCATCATCAACATATAAGGTTTTAACATGTCCATGTTGAATTTGGTGTGAAAAGTGACTGAAACTTCGTATCACTTTAACAAAAATGCCTATCCCTTTCGTCAATTCAATGACTGAATTAGCAACAGGACAAGCATCGCCATCTATAATTACGTAAGTTGACATGTCTATGAACAAGAGAGATCTTTGTTTTTATTTTGTTTCACTACACTGTCAACCACGTAATCTTGGTATTTTTTGAATTCTTTTTTTCTAGCTTTTTCTGCTTCTTCGCGTTGTTTTGCTTCTTCTTTATGGCGCTTTTCGATATTCTTTTGAAGTTTTTTGTTCATTTTATTAACTTCTTTACGATTTTGTTTAGCTAACTTTTTACCTTTTTTCTCAATATAGGCAGGATCATTTTCTTTAGAAATTTTTTGAATTCACGTTTATTATCAAATTCTTGCTTTTTATAGCCGACATATTCTTTTACATCTGAAACTTTATTAGAAATAACAGATGTAGTTTTTGACGTAGCTTTAGATGTTGTATCAGTCACTTTTTGTACATCTGGATGTTCTTTAATACGTTTACGTTCAGTCACTAACGGTACAATGACGATGGGTAATACATTAATTAGAGTTTTAATGAGTTTCTTTTTGTCCATACACGTTGCCTCCATTATTTTACTATTCTTTTCGATACCCTTTGATACATGAAAATAAACGATTGTTACTAGTCGATCGTTATGAATTCATATTGAGTGTATAAATTAAAAAACACCAGCCAGTTATAGATTTAGCTAGTGTAAGTATATAAGAGATTAAAAATTTGATTTTAATCAAAAAATGACAATAGTTGAGTCATCATTATATAAGAAGTATTAAGAAAATACTTTGTATTTTCAAAAGGATTTCAATGAATTCGCGTCCATTGCATAAGAACCACTAGGGATTGAAAATCCCAGTGGTTCTTTATTAAATTCCTTTGCCGATGCCGAAACCAAAGTAAAGAATTGCGATAAAGACAACTAAAAGGATTCGATAAATGGCAAAAGGAACTAACTTTACTTTATTAATTAAATGTAAGAATGTCTTAATTGCGATTAAACCAACGATAAATGCAGCTAAAAATCCTAATACGTAGAAGGGAATGTCAGCTATATGAATATATTTATAATGCTTTAATAAAGATAACCCACTTGCTGCTAACATAATCGGTACAGACATAATAAATGTGAAATTAGAAGCCGCTTTATGATTTAATTTCATCAATACACCTGTAGAAATTGTAGAACCAGATCTACTGAAACCAGGCCACATTGCAATTGCTTGAGAAATACCAATCACAAATGCTTGGAAATAATTAATTTGGTCTACTGTTTGTGGTTGTTGAACCTTTTCAGAATATTTATCAGCTAAAATCATATAAATTGAGCCTAAGAATAAACCAATCATGACAGTAGGAACACTAAATAAATATTTCTCAATTAAATCATCAAATAAAAATCCTAAAATACCAGCTGGAATCATACCCACTAAAACATGCATTAAGTTTAAACGTTTAGGTTGTGAACGAAGTTGACCTGTGGCTGAAGTTTCTGGTTTATGATGCCCAATATGTAAAATTTCTAAGAAACGATCACGGAATACCCATGCTGCTGCGAATACTGAACCTAGTTGTATAACAATTTTGAATGTAAAAGCCGACTGTTCGCCTAAAAATTTACTCGACTTTAACCACATATCATCAACAAGTATCATGTGTCCTGTCGAAGATACAGGAGCAAATTCAGTGAGTCCTTCCACGATACCTAAAATAATGCCCTTTATTAATTCAAGTAAAACCATAATTTACCCACTTTCTCATTACTAATAATATATTACTTACCCAAAATACCATATAATCATAGCACATAAAAATTATAATAGGGGAAGTTAACTGTAAAATTAGACTAAAGTCTTATAAAAATGATTGTTTTAGTATTTAAATCAATATGTTGAAAGTCTTATTGAGCGGAAGTACTTAAAAATTTCACAAACGTTTTATAATGAAAGTAGGTGAAGTTATTGTGAAAAGACTAACAAATATTGTTTTTAAATATAAATTGTATCCCGCACTCATGTTAATCATGAGCGTTTTTTTATCTCTAACAGTCGTCGCACAAAATATTTCTATCTCTCAATTTTTAAGCCATATGTTATATCATCACCAACAATCACTCGTTTCCTATACTATTAATCATTATTATGGTACTAATCGCTTGTTCAACATTCAATATGTTCAATCAACTTATGGGAAATAAGATGTCTTATAAAGTAAAACATGATTTAAGAAGAAAAGTGATAATGAAGAACAGTACTTGGGCAACTGGTGAGGAAATGAATATTATTACCGAGAGTGTAGACGGAATCGGGCCATTCTTTCATAGTTATTTGCCCCAAGTTTTTAAATCGGTAATGATTTCTATGGCAATCATGATTGCGATGTGCTTTGTGCATCTACCTACTGCGTTGATAGTGATTGTAACGGCACCTTTTATTCCGATGTTTTATATTATTTTTGGACTGAAAACAAGAGATGAATCCAAAGATCAAATGACATATCTTAATCAATTTAGCCAACGATTTCTAAATACTGCGAAAGGTTTAATTTCTCTAAAGTTACTTAATCAAACTAAATCAACGGAACAACATTTACATGAGGATAGTACACGATTTAGAGATCTAACGATGCGTATTCTAAAAAGTGCATTTCTAGCGGGTCTTATGCTCGAATTTATTAGTATGTTAGGAGTAGGTTTGGTCGCACTAGAAGCAGCACTAAGTTTAATCGTATTTCATAGCATCAATTTTTTAACAGCTGCTATTGCTATCATTTTGGTACCAGAATTTTACAATGCTATCAAAGATTTAGGTCAAGCATTTCATACTGGTAAACAAAGTGAAGGTGCGAGTGATGTTGTGTTTGACTTTTTAGAATCTGAAAATCAACTTGACTACCCAGTCCCCAAAATAGTAACAAAACAAGCAGAACAAATTTCATTTAATCGCGTATCATTTAGCTACCCAAACAGTAAACAGCAGGCATTGAAGAATATTTCTTTCTCTGCATATTCTGGTGAAAAAATTGCCATCGTTGGTCAAAGTGGTGCTGGTAAATCAACTTTGGCCAAACTTATCAATCATTCTATCACTCCTACACGAGGGAATATTACATTTAATGTAAATGGTTTAAGTATAGGATTTTTAAGTCAACATCCATATATTTTTATAGATTCTATTAGAAACAATATTGCCATGTACAATAAGGATATTTCTGAAAAAGATATTATACACGTTTTAGATGAAGTGAACTTAATAGATAAGGTACTCTCACTACAAAATGGCATTGATACACAAATAGGTGAAGGTGGCGAAATGTTATCAGGCGGTCATATGAGACGTGTTGAGTTAAGTCGTTTATTAGTGATGCGACCTGATGTAGTCATTTTCGACGAACCAGCAACTGGGTTAGATGTTGAAACTGAACGTATCATACAAAATGTTCTTAACACACATTTTAAGCAGAACACCGTGTTCAGCATTGTTCATCGTGATTCGACGATTAAACAAGCTGAACATCGTATATATCTTAAATGTGGTCAAATTGTTGAAAATGATGCTTTAATCTCAGTGGCACAAAGTGAGGTGAATGATAATTAATGAAATCACAAATTCATTTTCGTATAGATAAAGACTTAATTTTAGCTATAGTTGTAGGTGTATTAGGTGGACTAGTTGCTTTAGCAATGTTTTTTCTAAGTGGCTCTATATGGTTACGCAAAGTGCACTTGGCGCACCTTTATATGCATTAATGGTACTTGTTGTAACTGTCAAAATGTTTGGTTTTCTAAGAGCAATCGCGCGTTATGTTGAAAGATTACTTTCTCATAGAACAACTTTTACGATGTTGAGAAATGTAAGAGTCCAATTTTTACGAAAGTTATTTTCCAGTTATTCCTGATATATATCGTAAATTTAATTCAAGTGACCTTATTACACGCATGATTAGTCGAGTAGAAGTTTTGCAAAATATATATTTAAGAGTGTACAATCCGCCAATTGTAATAGGATTTACTTCACTAGTGTCATTGGTCACAATGCTATTCTTTTCACCATTACATGCACTGCTCATTGCTGTAAGCATGATGTTAACGTTATGGTTTGTACCGTGGATAAGTGCTAAAAGAGTAAGATTAATTAAACAATATGTTTCTCATGAGCAAAGAGAATTTTTAACACGTTTCTATGATTATAATGAAAGTTATGAAGAGTTAAATCGTTTTAAACAAACTGAGCAATTTAAAAATGATGTCATCAATCGACTTAAGAAATATGATTATATGCAACTAAAGGAACAAAAGTTTTTATCATTATACGATTATGTCCTTAATATAATAGCAATGGTTTCTATATTCATGAGTTTGCTACTTGGTGCACAACAAGTTTATACAGGTCAATTAAATGAAGTTTATCTTACAAGTATTGTTCTGATGGTTCTTACATTATTTGAACAAGCAGTGCCCATGAGTAATGTAGCTTTTTATAAAGCTGATACGGATCAAGCTCTTGATGAAATTAATGAAGTGATTGCTCCAGTAACTACTGAAATGTCAGGGATTTCAAATAATAATCATTCGGAATTATCTTTATTTGAAATGAAAGATGTCACATTTAGTTATTGGAATCAACAAACTCCGACCACGGTATTAATATAACAATTGAGGAAGGTGAAAAAGTAGCAATTATTGGTCCATCAGGCTCCGGTAAAAGCACGCTACTTCAAGTTTTATTTGGTCTTTTCCAAGTTAGAAAAGGTGTAGTTACTTTAAATGGTGAGCAAGTATATGACATTGATAATACTAAAAAATATCATAGGATTAATGTGATGTTATAAAGTCAAGATATGTTTTATGGTACAGTACGCCATAACTTATTTTCAGATAAAAATGATGAAGATTTAATTAGAGTTCTTAAAGTGGATTATCTAGATTTAGATAGAGTTGTCTCATTTGACGGTCACAACTTGTCAGGCGGCGAAATACAACGGTTAAGTTTAGCAATATTACTGTTAAGAACTTCTGCTAATATATGGATATTAGTAATACAGAAAAAGTTATGGATTTACTTGAAGACTCTGCGAATACACTCGTTATTGCAACTCATGATCTTGATATTCTCCCACGCTTTGACAAAATTATCATCATGATGGATGGGGAAATTAAAGAAGCCGTATAAATAAACAAACGCGCACCATTATCTGGCGCGCGTTTGTTGAATGTTTCATTGCTAATTGTATTTAAAACTTAGGCTTTAACTTTAATTCCATGACAGCAACACATTATTTTTCTTTTGTTTCAATAAATGCATCGATGACTTTACCTAACAAGCGATTCAGTTCTTTTACTTCTTCTTTAGATAAAGAAGAGGCTGTTGCAACTTTCTCCGATGCGTTGCTTAGTTCAGGTCTAATCATTTCACTTTTATCTGTTAAGTGAATAAACACTTCACGTTGATCCACTTCAGAACGTTCGCGTTTGATTAAATCGACTTGTTCCATTCTTTTAAGTAATGGTGATACAGTTCCTGTATCAAGTGCTAATTCTGTAACGACTTTTTTGACGTTAACAGGTGACTCATCCCATAAAATCGTTAAAACAAGAAATTGTGGGTAAGTTAGATTGTACTTTTTAAAGACTTTGTTTGAGTAGTAGCGATTAACTTGTCTTTGAGCATTGTACAAACTATCAAAGATGCTTTAACATTTAAATAATTCAAATAATTCAAATAAAAGGTCTACTATTGATTTTCGTATTTACTGAGAACTTAGTAGGCTTTTTCAAAGAGTTAAATGTAAAATGGGATCACGTATAATTTGTGATAATTTTGTGACGATCTTTTGAAAATAATATATAAAAGCGCTTTCTTGATATAATGAAAATGTAATCTTGGAAACTAAGGAGACGATTGTGATGACTAAAGGGGATCAACTGACTCAGAACATTGGACAACGACAGAATAAAGAGAAAAAAGGCTATAAGCCTATATGGATTATCATTAGTTTTGTAATTTTGATAACAATCTTATTATTACCTACTCCAGCAGGTTTACCTATTATGGCGAAAGCAACCTTAGTTATTTTAGCATTTGCAGTTATCATGTGGGTGACTGAAGCTGTCTCATATCCCGTGTCTGCAACTCTTATATTAGGATTAATCATATTGCTACTTGTCTTAAGTCCTGTGCAAAACTTAACGGAGAAGTTAGGCAACCCAAAAAGCGGAGATATGATATTAAAAGGAAGCGATATTCTAGGAACTAATAATGCTTTTAGTGGATTTTCAACATCTGTTGTCGCTTTAAGTAGCTGCTGCATTATTCTTAGCAACAGCAATGCAAGAGACAAATTTATATAAGCGTCTAGCGTTACTAGTTCTTTCTATATGTAGGAAATAAAACGAGAAATATTGTGATTGGAGCGATATTAGTTTCAATTGTTTTAGCCTTTTTTGTTCCTTCTGCTACAGCTCGAGCAGGTGCAGTCGTGTCAATTTTACTTGGTATGATTGCAGCATTTAATGTGGGTAAAGACAGCAGACTCGCGTCATTACTTATTATTACAGCAGTCCAAGCTGTTTCAATATGGAATATCGTTATTAAAACAGCAGCTGCTCAAAATATTGTTGCGATTAACTTTATCAACCAAAATTTAGGTTGTGATGTATCTTGGGGAGAATGGTTTTTATATGCAGCACCATGGTCAGCTATTATGTCAATCGCATTATATTTTATTATGATTAAGGTAATGCCACCTGAACGAGAGTCAATTAAAGGTGGAAAGGAATTAACTAAAGAAGAACTTAACAAGCTAGGACCAGTCAGTACTAAAGAATGGCGTTTAATTGTTATTTCGATTTTACTATTATTCTTCTGGTCTACTGAAAAGGTTCTTCATCCTGCTGATTCTACGTCTATTACATTAATAGCATTAGGTATTATGTTGATGTTTAAAATTGGTGTGATTACTTGGAAGGGTGTTGAAAAGAAAATACCTTGGGGCACAATTATCGTATGGAGTAGGTATTTCTCTTGGTAATGTTTGGCTTAAAACAGGAGCAACACAGTGGCTAAGTGATCAGACATTTGGACTAATGGGGCTTAAATATTTACCAATTATTGCAACTATTGCTCTAATAACAATATTTAATATTTTAATTCATTTAGGATTTGCTAGTGCGACGAGCTTAGCTTCAGCGCTTATTCCAGTATTTATTTCTTTAGCTTCAACATTAAATCTAGGAGATCATGCAATTGGTTTTGTATTAATACAACAATTTGTTATTAGTTTTGGTTTCTTGTTACCAGTAAGTGCTCCTCAAAATATGCTTGCTTATGGTACAGATACATTTACAGTTAAAGATTTCTTGAAAACTGGAATTCCATTGACGATTGTTGGATATATTTTAGTACTTATATTTAGCTTAACGTATTGGAAATGGCTTGGTTTAGTCTAAAAACTCAATAACCAAACGGTTTTATAATGTAATTTGTCTCAGAAAGGTTTAATACTTTATCTTTCTGAGATTTTTTAATATATTTTAACGACAAAATATGATATCTTAACTTTTTTAATTTCATTAAGTTGGTTGATTTAATTTTTAGGGTATAGGAGTAAAAACTTTTAATTAAAGGTGGTAACGCTAATGGCAATAGGTATTATTTTAAATAGAGTATTCAGGCTTAAGAGTAATCCTTTATTAGAGTATGTATCTCAAAATAAAGAAAAAATTGATAAATGTTATTTAATCATTCCTAAAGAACAGTTTGAAACAGAGTCAGAAATGAAGGCGAATTATTATAAAGGTTCATTACAAAAGTTTGTGAATGAACTCAATAAACAAGAGATTGAGCCATTTATTATGCCATATGAGGAGCTAATTGGTTTTTGTAAGGATAAAGACATACATCAAGTCGTTATAGCTGGGGACATTATGAGCTATCATCATGAAACCTATGATATTCTTCATCAAAACCATTTATTTGAAAAAGCAAGTATCAAGGTTGTTTCGCTAAGGGCGAACCATTACTTTAAACTTAATAAAACGCGTAATCATCAAGGAGAGCCGTATAAAGTATTTACGAGTTTTTATAAAAAGTGGCGCCCTTATTTAATGAAAAGAAAGGAACATAGCTATGATTTGAGAGATATTGCGAAGATAGCAGTTAAGTCACAACAAATCATCAAAGGGGATTATGAAAAATTTGGTATCAGTGAACTAGACGCACAACAATGCTGGTCTAAATTTTTAGATCAAGATATTGAAAATTACAAAATGAATAGAGAATATTTACCAGAAGTTTTAACAAGTCAATTAAGTATTTATTTAGCTTATGGACTTATCGATATTAAACAAATATTTAATGACTTGTTAGATAATTATGATAAAGATGAACAAAACTATGAAGCTTTTATTCGTGAGTTAATTTTTAGAGAGTTTTATTATGTACTCATGACACATTATCCTGAAACTGCTCATGTTGTTTTTAAAGAAAAGTATCAAAATTTAGAGTGGTCTTATAACAAAGGTGATTTCAAATTGTGGAAAGAAGGTAAAACAGGATTTCCAATTATTGATGCTGCAATGGGAGAAATTAATCGTACAGGTTATATGCATAATCGAATGAGAATGGTTGTGTCTCAATTTTTGACAAAAGATTTATTCATTGATTGGACGTGGGGTGAAGATTATTTTAGACAAAAGTTAATAGATTATGATGCAGCTTCTAATGTGGATGGGGGGCAATGGTCTGCCTCAACTGGAACTGATGCGGCACCGTATTTCAGAATGTTCAACCCTATACGTCAAAGTGAACGGTTTGATAAAAAGGCGTTATATATTAAGACTTTTGTGCCTCAACTTAATGATATTGATGCTAAATATTTGCATGATACACATAAACATCAAAATCAACTTCAATCTCAAGGTATTGAATTAGGTAAAGATTATCCTAAACAGATGGTTGATCATGGTAAAAGTAGAGAATATGTCATGTCAGCGTTTAAGGCGTTAGATTAAAAGAACGGGATTTGAATGGGTTTTATCCATTCTAAATCCCTTTTTTAGCTATCTTAATATATTACAGGCATTATGCACAGCTACATATTCTAATAATGTGAGTATATACATGTATTTAAGTCTTAATTTGATATTAATAGGAACATTCCATTCTAGAAATCGTCGTTCATAGTAAAATACTTGCATAAGAAACAAACCGATACCAAGTGGTAAGAGCATTAATAGTATACTTTTTGAAATTTTAAAACCAATATCATGACAAAAATGTCCTATTATCAATTGAATTACAACGATAATAACTGATAATAAAATATTAAATATCATTTTTGTAATCTTACCCCTTTGACAAAGAGGACGATAGTTCCCTGCATCATTATCATTAATATTACAAATAATAAAGTTTTAAAATTAAATGTTGAAAGCACTTCTGTCACAATTTTTAGAGGTTCATTAATGAAATAGACAGTATGGAGTCTTAAAAATCTTCCTATATAAATACCTACACCGTTTAAAAACATAAGTAAAATGATTAACGCTCTGTTCAACTAGAGATGAGATGTAAAGTGTGCTAATTCTATAAATATAAGAATCATTAGATACATCGCTAAGAAAATGCCTAGCATTAAATAAGTGAAATACACCCATTCGGTTAAATTTAATTCTGCTAAAAAGTTAAATTGAAATTGGTTCAAATGGATTAAATCTGTAATCATATAGAACGTGTTTGGGACTAAAAGTAAAAATACTACTCCAAAAATAATAAATAGTAGCCATTCGCACAATTTTTTAGGTTTAAATAACTTTAACAGTAAACAGAGTTCGAATGGTATGTATGCTAAAAATAAATTAAGTGTCATAAAATTAAACACTCTAGTTTCTGCAATTGAAATAATAAATAAAATGATAAAGTATACTCTTGCAAAATAACGAGGCTGCAATGTAATACACTACTTTCTTAAATTTTTGATAGTCGAGTTTTAATCATAACTTTAGATACAGGGCTTATCAAATGATTTAAGGTTTGTTAGAAGATAAATAATCAGTGACATAGACAAGCAATTGTCAAATAAAGTTTATATACTTATAATTTTGTATTTAAAAAGTTTGATGTTTGTACATGATGATATATTTACTGATTTAACTCACTACAACTCAATTATACAAATAAAGTAAATAAATTGCTTATAATTTAATGTATACTTAATTGTAATATGGTACTAAAATAGTATACAATGTAGAAACTTTTAAATATTTAAATAATATGACTGAAAGATAATAGATTAAAATAACAATGAAATGAATGATATATACAAAAATTTAATCGAAGAAGGATTATATTATAGATAGGAGAGGAGGTTATCATATGAAAAAACAATTGTTTACGCTTTATTTTAATATATTTCTAATATTTTTAGGCATTGGTTTAGTCATACCTGTGCTTCCGGTATATTTAAAAGATTTGGGGTTAAAGGGAAGTGATTTAGGGGTTCTTGTTGCTGCGTTTGCATTAGCACAAATGGTGACATCACCATTTGGTGGAACATTGGCTGATAAATTAGATAAAAAACTTATTATTTGCATTGGTCTGATACTTTTTTCAGTATCTGAATTTATGTTTGCTGGAGGACAGAATTTTACGATATTAATCATCTCTCGCATCCTTGGCGGATTCAGTGCTGGTATGGTTATGCCTGGGGTAACTGGCATGATTGCGGATATTTCTTCTAGTTTTGATAAAGTTAAAAACTTTGGCTATATGTCTGCGATTATTAATTCAGGTTTTATATTAGGACCAGGGTTTGGTGGTTTTTTAGCAGAGATTTCTCATAGATTACCTTTTTATTTTGCGGGCTTTCTTGGTGCCATTGCATTTGTAATGTCATTACTATTCATTCACAATCCTAAAAAGGGAACGACAGATGATTTTCATCAATATCAGCCTGAACTATTAAAGAAAATCAATTGGAAGGTATTTATTACTCCAGTGATTCTGACGCTTGTTTTAGCATTTGGTCTATCTGCATTTGAGACATTATTCTCTTTATATACTTCAGATAAAGCACACTATTCTCCGAAGGATATCTCAATTGCTATAACAGGTGGTGGTATATTTGGTGCATTATTCCAAATCTTTTTCTTTGATAAGGTTATGAAATTCCTATCAGAACTTAATTTTATTGCATGGTCTTTAATTTATTCAGCAGTGGTACTTACGATGCTTGTTCTTGCTAATGGTTATTGGACGATTATGTTTATCAGCTTTATAGTATTTATTGGTTTTGATATGATACGACCGGCCTTGACTAATTACTTTTCAAATATAGCAGGCAATCGCCAAGGATTTGCTGGCGGTTTAAATTCTACATTTACTAGTATGGGAAATTTTATTGGCCCATTAGTTGCAGGATCGTTGTTTGATGTGAATATAGAGATTCCTTTGTATATGGCAATTAGCGTTTCTTTAAGTGGAATAGTTATTATATTTATTGAAAAGTGGCTAAGAGCTAAACGTAAGAATACTTAATGATGAACGACTTTTTTAAGTTTTAAGAAAACGTGGGATACTAGCGTTTACAGTGATGTAATATACATTTCTTATGTAACAAAAATAACAACTTCTTTAATGTTACTGTTACAAATATTACAATCTATTTAAATTGCAACCTACATATCTTTTTATAAAAATTATTATGTTAAGATAGATGGAAATATTAAGAGAAATGTGGGTAAGGAGATGAAATTGAAAAAACTATTGTTGAGTATTGTGGCAATCACTTTATCAATTTGTTTAATGATATTATTATTTTTAGCAACGAATCAAAATGCTTTAGCTAAAGTACATAAAACGATTTGTACATTTACAAAAGTGAATAAAGTTTCGTATATAGAGAATACATTGGGTTTAGATTCAAATCACATTGCCTAAAGCGTCAGAAAAAGATAAAAAAGAACCTGATGCGACAGGAATTGATTATCAATTTAATCATAAGACAAGTCATGAACAAACACATGACAGTTTTACGACACAAGAATGTAACGTTATTGCTTTTAATTATGCCAAAAATCATCTAAATAATAATTACAAGATGGAATACATGTACCGTCAACCATCTACGTCAGTATATTCATTTTCAAATTCTAACAGTCATCAGAAAACTAAAATTACTGTAAATGAAGATGGCACTGTCAATGCGCATGCTGGAAATAATCAATAGAAAGCACTCTTTCAAACTTTACTGGAAGAGTGATTTTGTTGTTTTATACTCATTTTCAAATTTATTTCAAATGATTTTGAAACTAAACATGTTTAAGATAAACTAACGATTGATAAAATTTAGAAGGTGAGTAAATGTCTAAAACTAAAAAGACCAATGCAATGCGTATTTTAGATAGAGCAAAAGTTGATTATCATATGAACACATATGAGGTAACAGATCAACATCAACATGGTGAAGAAATTGCTCGACGAGTTGGTGCAAAGGTTGAAGAAGTGTTTAAAACACTCTTGTTAGAAAATGCTAATCATGATCACTATGTATTTGTAATCTCAGTCAACGCTACTTTAGATATGAAACAAGCAGCGCATGTTGTTAATGAGAAAAAACTTAATTTAATGCCATTAGATCAACTAAAACAGGTTACGGGCTACATTAGAGGTGGTTGTTCGCCAATTGGAATGAAACATCAATTTCAAACAACTATAGATCTGCTCTACATTTAGATAAAGTCTATGTAAGCGGTGGACAACGAGGCATGCAAATTATTATTAAAGTTGAAGATTTAATTAGGATGACCCAAGCTCAAATTGAAGCTATCACACAAGATTAATTTATTGTATGGTAAGGTTATAATTATTGAAAGTTAATTCATTTGCTCAGTAACCTAATGGGTGACGTTTTGAAGAGCATTTTATCAAACAACTTAAAAATGAGGTGTTTTTATTTTTGTCACAAAAATGAATTGTTTTGATTGTTTTTGATAGTTTATGATTTAAAAATGTAAGTGCGCTCATTATAATGGTGATTGAGATGGGGTGATTAAAATGATATCGGAAAAACGACAAACTTTAATATTACAGGAATTAGCACAAAAAGATTTTTTAACACTCCAAGAGTTAATTGATCGAACAGGGTGTAGTGCTTCGACGATTAGAAGAGACTTATCTAAGTTACAAAAGATTGGTAAATTACAACGTGTTCACGGTGGTGCAACCTTGAACCAAAATCGTGTGGTTGAACCTGGTTTATCGGAAAAACTAACTAAGAACTTACGTGAAAAACAAGAAATTGCAAAACAAGCAGCTCAAGAAATACAAGATAAGGAATGTATATTTTTAGACGCTGGTTCTTCAACATTTGAGATGATTCAATATATCGATGCTAAAGATATTATAGTAGTAACAAATGGTATGACGCATGTTGAGGAACTTTTAAAACATGGAATCAAAATGCTAATGATTGGTGGTCAAGTGAAAGCTACAACAATGGCTACAGTAGGCGCAAATGCATTAGAAACTTTAAGACGTTACTGTTTTGATCGTGCATTTATTGGGATGAATGGTATTGATTTGAAATATGGTTTAACAACACCGGATGAACAAGAAGCTTTGATTAAAGAAACAGCTATGAAATTATCTAATGAAAAGTACATACTAGTCGATCAGTCTAAATTTAATCAGGTTTATTTTGCAAGAGTGCCATTATTAGATAGCACTATATTAATTACATCTCAAAAGGCACTAAAGAATAAAGTCACTGATGCATACAAAACACAATTTTATTTTTTAGGAGGAAAGTCATGATTTATACAGTAACATTTAATCCTTCAATCGATTACATTATGTTTACAAACGGATTTAAATTAACAGGATTGAATAGAGCGACAGAAACATATAAATTTGCAGGTGGAAAAGGGATTAATGTATCTAGAGTGTTAAAAACTTTAGATGTTAATTCAACTGCGTTAGGTTTTGTAGGCGGTTTCCCAGGTGAATTCATTACTAAAATTTTAGAAGAGAGTCATATTAATTCTAATTTTGTTCAGGTTGATGAAGATACGCGTATCAATGTGAAATTGAAATCTGGGCAAGAAACTGAAATCAATGCTCCCGGTCCTAAGATTAGTAAGGAACAGTTTCAAACGTTATTAACTCAAATACAACACACAACGAGTGAAGACATCGTAATAGTAGCAGGAAGCGTTCCAAATAGTATTTCAAACGATGCCTATGCTCAAATTGCTGAAATCACTAAAGAAACTGGAGCACAACTTGTTGTTGATGCAGAGAAGAATTTAGTTGAAACAGTCCTACCTTATCAACCACTTTTCATTAAACCTAATAAAGATGAACTTGAAGTAATGTTTAATACTTCAGTCAATAGTGATGAGGATGTTGTTAAATACGGTAAAGAAATTCTTAAAAAGGGTGCACAATCAGTCATCATCTCATTAGGTGGAGACGGAGCGATTTATGTTGATCAACAACAAAGTATAAAAGTTGTTAACCCACATGGAAAAGTAGTTAATACAGTGGGCTCTGGTGATAGTACAGTTGCAGGTATGGTGGCAGGCTTAGCATCTGGCTTATCGGTTCAAAATGCATTTAAGCAAGCCGTAGCCTCTGGAACAGCGACTGCTTTCGAAGAAGATTTAGCAACTAGAGATGCTATAGAAAAAATTAAATCTCAAGTTACGATTAAAGTACTTGAAGGGGAGTGAAATGAATGAGAATTACAGAATTATTAACTAAAGATACAATCGCAATGGATTTGTCATCTAAAGATAAAAATGGTGTGATTGATAAATTAGTCAATCAACTAGATAAAGCAGGTAAATTAAATGATGTTACATCTTTCAAAGAGGCTATTCATAATCGTGAGTCACAAAGTACAACTGGCATTGGGGAAGGAATTGCTATTCCACATGCAAAAGTTGCTGCAGTAAAAGCTCCTGCTATCGCATTTGGTAAATCTAAAGAAGGTGTCGATTATCAAAGTTTAGATATGCAACCTGCACACTTATTCTTTATGATTGCTGCACCTGAAGGTGGCGCTCAAACGCACTTAGACGCATTAGCAAAACTTTCTGGTATTCTAATGGATGAAAATGTACGTGAAAAATTAATTCATGCTGAATCACCGGAACAAGTATTACAAATTATCAATGAAGCGGATGATGAAGCGACTAAAGAGGAAGAAGCGGAAGCTAAAAAAAATGAAGCTGCTGGAGCAAATCAGGCACAAGATAGTAATGAGTCTTATGTCTTAGCTGTTACAGCTTGTCCAACTGGTATAGCGCATACTTACATGGCACGTGATGCATTAAAAAAACAAGCTGAAAAAATGAATGTAAAAATTAAAGTTGAAACAAATGGTTCTAGTGGGGTTAAAAACCATTTAACTGAACAAGATATAGAACGCGCAACTGGAATTATTGTTGCTGCAGATGTTCATGTAGAAACTGATCGTTTTAATGGAAAAAATGTAGTTGAGGTACCTGTTGCTGATGGTATTAAACAACCAGAAGAATTAATTAACACAGCTTTAGATACTAGTCGCAAACCATTCGTAGCACAAGGTGGCTCTAAACAACATGATGATAGTGAGGAAAAGTTAAGTCCAGGTAAAGCTTTCTACAAACACTTAATGAATGGTGTATCTAATATGTTACCACTTGTTATTTCTGGTGGTATTATAATGGCAATTGTGTTCTTATTCGGACTTAACTCATTTAAACCAGAAAGTTCTCAATACAATGCATTTGCTGAACAATTATGGAATATTGGTAAAAATAGTGCCTTTGCTTTAATCATTCCGATTTTAGCTGGTTTCATTGCCCGTAGTATTGCAGATAAACCAGGTTTCGCAGCTGGCTTAGTTGGTGGTATGTTAGCCGTTTCTGGTGACTCAGGATTCATTGGAGGTATTATTGCTGGTTTCTTAGCAGGTTATTTAACTCAAGGAATTAAATACATTACACGTAAATTACCACAAGCACTTGAAGGTTTAAAACCGACATTAATCTATCCATTGTTATCAGTGGTAATTACTGGATTGCTAATGATATACGTCTTTAATCCGCCAGCAGCTTGGTTAAATTACTTATTGTTAAATGGTTTAAATAGTTTATCTGGTTCGAACATTATGTTACTTGGTTTTGTAATTGGTGCGATGATGGCTATCGATATGGGTGGACCATTCAACAAAGCAGCATATGTATTTGCTACAGCTGCTTTAACTGAAGGTAATGCAGCACCAATTACAGCAGCTATGATAGGTGGTATGATTCCACCATTAGCGATTGCTACAACGATGTTAATATTTAGAAGAAAATTTACTAAAGAACAAAGAGGTTCTATTGTTCCTAACTATGTAATGGGCTTATCATTTATTACTGAAGGCGCGATTCCATTTGCAGCAGCCGATCCATTACGTGTTATTCCTTCAATGATGGTTGGTTCAGGTGTTGCTGGTGCGATTGCTTTAGGTTTAGGGTCAGATATTAAAGCACCTCATGGTGGTATTTTCGTTATACTTGGGACAGATGGAGCTCACGTCTTACAAACATTAATTGCCTTAGTCGTTGGCACTTTAATTTCAGCATTTTTATATGGCTTCTTAAAACCTAAAGTCACTGAAAATGAAATTAAAGCATCTGAGGCAATGGACGAATAAGTAATATTTATTGAGATAATTTTCATTTCAATTTTGACTCATTAACACTTTCATTATCAAATGAAGTTGTTAATGGGTATTTTTTACTTCACTTATAATTTTAAAAGTATTTTAACTGTCTTATGTGTAATGATCAGTCTTTAATATTATTTGTGAGATGATTTTATTTAGATTGCACCATAATCAATTTATTTTTAATATTTAATTTTCAAACTAAAATCAGTGGGTATAGATAGAAATAAATGATATGAAACGTTAAGAAATATATAATAAAATAGCCAATGAGTCATGTGATAATAAACAGAAAAGAAGGTTTCAACGATGTCAGAATATGTAATTTCGAATGGAAAAGTTTATACAGAAGATGGAACTATTGAAAATGGGTTCGTTCATATCAAAGATGACAAAATCGTAGACGTAGGTGAGCGTGCTCTTCAAAATCATACAGTAACAAAGCGAGAGATTAAACTTGTTGATGCCTGTGGTCAACACGTTTTACCTGGCTTTATAGATATTCATATTCATGGAGGTTATGGTGAAGATGCAATGGATGCGTCTAGCGAGGGATTACAGCATTTAGCTGAATCATTGTTATCTGAAGGGGCAACGTCTTTCTTAGCAACGACAATGACGCAATCCACTGATAATATAGAACGTGCGCTTAAGACGATTGCTACCTATCAACAACAACAAGATGAGACACGTGCAGCTGAAATTGTTGGTGTACATCTAGAAGGGCCATTTATTTCAGAACATAAAGTAGGTGCACAACATCCAAAATATGTTCAAAGACCATCAGTAGATAAAATTAATAAATTTCAAAAGATAGCAAATGGGTTAATTAAAATAATGACATTCGCGCCAGAAGTTGAAGGGTCAAAGGAAACATTAATGGCTATGAAAGACGACATCATTTTTTCAATTGGTCACACTGTCGCAACATTTGAACAAGCCAATGAAGCGATAAGTAATGGTGCAAAGCACATTACTCATTTATATAATGCCGCAACTGGATTCCAACATCGTGAACCAGGGGTGTTTGGTGCTGCGTGGATTAATAATGGATTGAACACTGAGATGATTGTAGATGGTGTTCATTCACATCCAGCGTCAGTAGCTATTGCTTATAGATTGAAAGGAAACCAACATTGTTATTTGATTACTGATGCCATGAGAGCTAAAGGTATGCCAGATGGGCGCTATGACTTAGGTGGTCAAGATGTTATTGTTAAAGGAAAAGAAGCGCGCTTAACTAATGGAGCACTGGCTGGAAGTATTCTGAAAATGAATGAGGGACTACATAATTTAATGGAATTTACTGGTGATAGTTTAGACCATTTATGGAGAGTCACAAGTTTAAATCAAGCGATAGCGATTGGTATTGATGATGTTAAAGGTAGTATTAAAATTGGAAAAGATGCAGATATTGCTATGTTAGATGATGAATGTCGAGTAACAACTACCATTAAAAAAGGAGAAATACATCATTTTTAATGATAACTGATAAAGTTGAATCATTACAAAATTTTAATTATAATGTAGTATTGGTTTTATGTTTAACATATAAGAAACCTTTTATGATAAAATGGAACAAATCACATTTTTTAGGGGGCGTCATGATGGGAAGGTCTTAACATGTAGTTATCACTTATTAATGTACGATGATTTAAATACGTGTTACCCATGCGTGACACATATCATATGGAGGTGAATCCCTAGAAATAGGGAATTAATTGGAAACTTCGACCATAATTAGTTTAATCACATTTTTTCTTTTGATTGCATTAACAACGGTATTCGTTGGATCAGAATTTGCACTTGTTAAAGTGAGATCAACGCGAATTGAACAATTAGTTGAAGAAGGCAATAGAAGTGCAAAAATCGTTAAGAAAATGATAGACAACTTAGATTATTACTTATCTGCATGTCAACTAGGTATTACAGTTACATCTTTAGGTTTAGGTTGGCTAGGAGAACCAACATTTGAAAAACTCATGCATCCATTATTCGATTTATTGAATCTACCTGGTGCACTAACTACAACCATTTCATTTGTTGTATCATTTATTGTCGTGACTTATTTACATGTTGTATTAGGTGAACTAGCGCCTAAGTCTTTCGCGATTCAACATACTGAACAACTTGTTTTATTATATTCAAGACCGTTATTTTACTTCGGAAATATTATGAAACCTTTAATTTGGTTAATGAATGGATCTTCTCGTGTCATTGTTAGAATGTTCGGTTTTGACCCAGATGCGCAAACAGATGCTATGTCAGAAGAAGAAATTAAAATTATTATAAATAATAGTTATAACGGCGGAGAAATCAACCAAACAGAACTTGCATATATGCAGAATATTTTTTCATTTGATGAACGTCATGCTAAAGACATTATGGTGCCACGTACACAGATGGTTACGCTTAATGAACCTTTTAATGTGGATGAGTTACTTGAAACAATAAAAGAACATCAATTTACGAGATACCCAATTACAGAAGATGGTGATAAGGACCATGTTAAAGGTTTTATCAATGTTAAAGAATTTCTGACAGAATATGCGTCTGGTAAGCCAATTAAAATTGCAAATTATATCCATGAGTTACCGATGATTTCAGAAACTACAAGAATTAGTGATGCACTTGTACGCATGCAAAGAGAACATGTGCATATTAGTTTGATTATTGATGAATATGGTGGTACTGCTGGCATTTTAACAATGGAAGACATTTTAGAGGAGATTGTTGGTGAAATTAGAGACGAATTTGATGATGATGAAGTGAATGATATTGTGAAGCTTGATGACCGTACTTATCAAATTAACGGTCGTGTATTACTTGATGATTTAAATGAAAAATTTGGAATTGAATTTGATGACTCTGAAGATATTGATACAATCGGCGGATGGTTACAATCACTCAATACAAATTTACAAAAAGATGATTATGTTGACACTGGATATGATCGCTGGACTGTTACAGAAATTGATAATCACCAAATTATTTGGGTTAACCTAGATTATGAATTCAATAATTCAAGACCATCTATAGATGAAAGTATTGAAGACGACGACAGTGAATGATATCAAGTGATCATATGTTACTCATAAATTGAGATTTCTATTTAGATATAATAGGAATCTCAATTTTTTTAGATGTAAACTTTTAACGGTCAGTGAATAAAATGCTGTAGTTGTTGTTTTTATTTCGATAGCTATTAGTTGAGTGAATTCCATCGATAACGTTATGCTTAATTAAGTTATCATTATTTATAATACAAATAAAGGTTTTAATAAAAAGGGATAAAAAAATATTCAATAAAAACTTCAGATGAAATTAAGGAGAGATATGGTATATGTTAAATGATACACAAGTTTTAAATAATGGTTATCCAATGCCTTCAATAGGGATTGGGCGTTTATAAAATTACTGATGAAGAAATGGATAATGTTGTGAATACTGCTCTAGAAGCTGGGTATCGTGCTTTTGATACAGCATATTTTTATGGGAATGAGAAGGCTTTGGGTAAAGCTTTAAATCAATCAGATATTGATAGAGATGAATTGTTTATAACATCCAATTTATGGAATGATTATCAAGGGTATGACAGTACAATTGAATATTTTAATCAGTCTTTAGAAAATTTAGGAATAGATTATATCGATTTATTTTTAATTCATTGGCCTTGTGAAAAGAATCAATTATATATTGAGTCATATAAAGCATTAGAACAATTATATAAAGAAGGAAAAGTTAAAGCCATTGGCGTTTGTAACTTCAAAGTTCATCATTTAAAGAAATTAATGAATGCAACTGAAGTAATGCCTCAAGTTAATCAAATTGAACTACATCCTTACTTTAATCAACATGAAGTTCAGTCATTTTGTGATGAACACGATATTAAAGTGACGGCATGGATGCCATTAATGAGAAATAGAGGCCTATTAGACAATCCAACAATAAGTGGTATCGCAAAACGTTATGATAAGACACCAGCTCAAATCGTATTGCGTTGGCATTTAGCTCATAATCGTATTATTATACCCAAATCTAAGACACCAGAACGTATTAGAGAAAATTTAGATATTCTTGATTTTAATTTAGAACTTACTGATGTGGCAGAGATTGGTAATTTAAATAAAAATACGCGTCAAGGAAAAGAACCCAGATGATGTGAGTATTGGTGATTTAAAATAGTAAATGAGTAAGTCTCCCCTATAATTAAACATTTTTAAAAATTGATTTATTACATTATTTTTCATGAGAGCATATTTAATAATTGATAAAATGGGGTATTAAGTATTATTAACTTAACTTTAAGATTATGTAAATAGGATATCTTTGGATAGAATATTCTATTAAGAAATTGATAAAATATTATTAAACAATTATGGAGAAAAGGATGTAATTAAATGAAAATCAGAGTCATCGTTCCCTGTTATAACGAAGGCGAAGTCGTATTAAAGACATATGACAGATTGACTGAGACTATGCAAGAAGATAGTTTAGTCAAAAATTATGAATACGATTTACTGTTTGTCAACGATGGCAGTAAAGATACAACAATCGATCATTTACAAAATCTTGCTGCTTACGATTGTCACGTCAAATATCTTTCATTTAGTAGAAACTTCGGTAAAGAAGCTGCGATGATTGCTGGTTATCAAAATAGTACCGCTCACGATGCAGTGATTATGATTGATGGTGATTTACAACATCCTCCTGAGTATATTCCTCAAATGGTTGAAGGTTTTATTGAGGGATATGACCAAGTGATTGCTAAGAGAAATCGAGAAGGCGAGAGTTTTGTTCGGAAGAATCTATCACGTTTTTATTATAAATTGATCAATACGTTTGTAGAAGATATCCAATTTGAGGACGGCGTGGGTGATTTTAGGTTATTAAGTCAACGTGCAGTTCAAGCAATGACTTCATTGGATGAATATAATCGCTTTTCAAAGGGACTTTTTGAATGGATTGGCTATAATACTAAAGTGTTCACTTATGAAAATGTTACTCGAGAAGCAGGTGAATCCAAGTGGACATTTGGAAAGCTTTTGAACTATGGTATTGATGGGCTTATATCATTTAATAATAAGCCATTACGTATGATGATTTATTTAGGTATGTTTACTTTTTCAATAAGTATTCTATATCTCATTTATTTACTTATTAATATTTTGATTTCAGGAATAAACATTCCTGGTTATTTCACTACAATAGCTGCTATTCTATTACTTGGTGGTATTCAACTCATGTCAATAGGGGTAGTTGGCGAGTATATAGGACGTATTTATTACGAAGTAAAACACAGACCTAAATATATTGTTGAAGCTACTAATCTACAACCTTCTGAAAATGAAATGCGTCATAATGAAGTTCATGACGATCCAAAAGTACCACGATTTAAAAATAAGAATGAATTTTATAAATTCAGTGCTCTACAGAAGGCAAAGATACATGCTGAATTACGTTCTTTAAATCAACAATAAGAGGAATATAAAGAACGCGTTCATTAAAAAATGACTATCTCTGATAGCTGACTGTTTCTGAGGTACTCGGCTTTTGATTGTTAGGTATATATTTTAGTACAACTTTTGTTCTAAGATAGACTTTTTAATTACAAAAGTTTTTGTTCAGTTTTTTAATCTGGAATTAAATGTATAATGTAAAACTGAGTCAAAAGTTGGAGAAAGTAATGTTGATTTGAGATTGCGCTTGTGTGGGTACTAAATGGAGTTGAAGTCACATCATATGAAGTATGAATAAAATAAGAATAAGCCCAAATTGAATTTCAAAATAAGAATTCATTTTGGGCTTTTTTTTGACTTATGACCCAGCTTGGTACTATTGGAGGTGAAATTTTTAAAAGTGAGTGTCATAGTGGTACCAATGTCTAAATCACTTTGAACTGTGATGGAAGCATCAATTTGTTGAGCAAGTTCATTCGCTATATATAAACCCAATCCTGAACCGCCTGTCTTAGTGTTTCTAGAATCTTCAACTCTAAAAGTTCTCTCGAAGATATGAGATTGAAGTTTTGGAATTATCCCTATTCCTTCGTCCTTTATTGCAATATTAATTGAATCATTGTCTTTATTTTCTGAAATAATAATATCAATACGGCTACCATAATTAGAAAATTTTAAAGCATTAACTAATAAATTTATCAAAATACGTTCTATTGGAGGTCTATATTGGTAGAATGCATCAATACAATCACAGAAATTAACTTCAAGTGAGCGATTGTCTTGTTTAATCAATGTTTCACACGCTTTGTGCACTTCTTGGGGGTCACTAATGATATCATCCCTTAAACCTTCAGTATAAGATCTAATCCCAGCGAGAGGTGTTTTTAAGTCATGTGCAAGGTTTTGTAGGATTTCTGTTTTTTCTTGTTGTTCACTTTCAATCATATTCATTTGTTTAGTAATTTCATATGACATTTTATTAAATGAATCATTGAGCTCTTTAATTTCTTTTGGAGATTGGAATGTTTTATCGTCGATTAACTTTTCATTGTTAACAAATTGTTTAGTTTTAATATTAAATTGCTTAATTTTCCTAAGTAAAGGATTAATAAAAATACTACAAATCGAAAGTGTTAAACAGCTAGTTATCAAGGTATTGATAGCTAAAGTAAGTGTCATGTGGCCGTTAAACCACATGAGTTTATATGCTATAACAAGTATAATAGTAGTTAAAATAACGCTTGAAATGACACCGATTGTTATTTGACTTCGTATTGAAAAAATAGTTATCGGTTCCTTTCAAACTTATAGCCTAGTCCCCATACAGTAGTAATTGTGTAGGGTGAGAAATCATGTTTTTCTAACTTTTCACGAATTCTGTGTATGTGGACGTTAACGGTATTGGCATCCTCGTAATAATCATATCCCCATACTTTTTCTAAAAGTTCAGATTTAGAAATAACTTCACCTTCCCTAGAGGCAAGATACCAAAGTAGTTCAAACTCTTTAATACGCATAGGAATCTCTTGGTAATTGATAGTCAGTGTTTTACTTAAATTTTTTAAAACTAGTCCTTCAAATTCAAGTTGTTCGATTTTGTTAGAATGATGATATTTACTCATTCGTGCGAGAAGGTTGTTAGTGCGCAATACGAGTTCTCTGGGGCTGAATGGTTTTTTTATATAGTCATCTGCACCCTAGAGTAAGTGCATAAATTGTATCATGTTCTTGAGTTTTAGCCGTTAAGTATATAAAAGGGATATCAAGTTGCATATCTTTCATCTTTTTAACGATATCGTAATCGTTAACTTCTGGCATCATGATATCTAAAATCATCAAATCAATATCTGATGAAAGTAGATTTAGCGCTTCTTTACCACATGTTGTGGTTGTAACTTGATATCCTCCATACTCGAAATATGTCTGGCAAATATCTACAATATCTTGCTCATCATCCACGATTAGTAAGTGGGTCATGCTTATCTTCACCTCGGTTATTACGATCTCTAAAATAAGCTATGATTTCTTTAAGTGAAATTTGTACTAGTAAAGAGTGGCTTATTAATAAAATTATAAAGAATGCTAATTGTAGAGGGTACGTAAAAATCATATTTGCTAAAATGTAATTTATCATAACAAAGGCTCCAAAGAAACTCGCAGCATAGGCGAATATGCCTAATATTAAACCTAAACCAATTGCCATTTCTCCCAAAGGAACGATAATGTTAAAGATTCCTGTTGTATGAGCAACGATATGTTCAAAAAACCATTTATACCAGCCAGGTGAATCGGTATTATCTCTAATTACAGGGACTAAACCGTTTAGTGTAAAATCGCCAGTGAATTTCTCCAATCCTTGTCTGAAAATGACAATACCAGAAATAACACGAATTATAAATATTAAGAACAAACTTACTTTTTTCATTGTTAACACTCTCATTCTCTTGATGTAAACGTCAGCATCATTTAAATTATTTTAACTTAGCTCCGCCAAAAGTAACGTGCGCTTTTTCGCAGTAAATTGTTACTTCATTATATTTTTCTAAATCAACTTTTTTTAAATCGAAGGTTTGTTTAGATTTGTTGTAGTCAACAGTTGAAATCTTTTTACCAGATTTAATATCTCCATTTTTAGTTAAGTAAACATATAAATCTGGTCCTTTAGATGATTTATAATTTTCTAACATTAATTTACCATTTTCGATTTTTGCTTTTCCTTCAACTTTTTCACCATTTTTTGACTCAAAAGTACCTGATAATTTTTTAGTTTTATCTGTTTTTACGTTACTTTCTTCTTGTTGTTTGTCTTTGTTTTCAGTATGTTCATTGTCAGAGTTAGAATTTCCGCATGCGCCTAAAGTAAGTGATGTAACAATTGCTCCTACTGCTAATAAATATTTAGTGTTCATAGTGATTTTCTCTTTTCTATTTTTATTTAAGATAAGTTTAATCGGAATAACATCTATAAACCATTAACTATTTCTTAACTACATTTAAAAAGAATTAAATAAAAATCATTTTTATTTATATTTATAAAAATGAATGTGTGTCATTAGTATGTAATCGTATAAATAAAATGTCATTGAAAATTTATGGTAAAAGAAGAAATCATTATTTTTCATCAAGCTGTCTGTTTGGATACTATTTAGTATATAAATTAATTGAACAACGAATCAGATTGTTAAGTAAGCATTTTAATAATGATTGGAGTAAAGTAGAGAGTTAATAGTAAAGGTAGTAGAAATTTATGATGAAGTGAGAAACATAAAAAAGCCCATCTATGAAATTGTATCAACTTTATTGATGGGCTAATGATAGCGATTGATGTTTCTCGCTAATTGAAACTTAATGATATCAAACAAGTTAATGACTACCCATGATGATATCAAACTATTTTATTTATTTTTCACGAAAAAAATACCTTGCCATAAAATAAATGCTATGAATAGGAAGTATATAATGACAAAAACGTACCAAAATGGCGTTAAAATCATCATTAATATTAATGATAATATGATGATGATAGATCCAGTAGTAATGGGTCTTTTAATTTTACGTAATAAAGACAGACGTTCTACTTCAGCTATATTAAACGTGCCAATAAATACTAAAATAGCTCCTAATATAAAAATTGCAGGTGATAAGTATGGGATTGACATATAGACAGATTGAGTACTTGAACTATCAGTAATAAATTGAGATATGCTGATAAGTATCGCGAATATAGCTCCAATAAATTTTTGTTCAGTAATTATAAAAGGATATAATTTTATATCTAAATATATTTGTAAAATTGCCCACACTGTAAATAAAATAATAGTGAACAAAGTAATAAAATTAAATTTGTCAATAACGAAGATATCAATCACACTGTTAATCGATATAGCTAATAATATGGAGCTGAACTTAAGTTGCTTGAAATGATGCCGGTAAAGATCAAGGCCGATGATAAGCATGACCACGGCTATATTAATTAATATAAATATAATCATGTTGAACTCCTATCCATAATACTTCATCTAAACATTATATCAATTAACATAAACTTAATCATTACAAAACACTCAAGAAATCTTAACTTATTATTTATTTTAAACTCCTTTTTTATTACTCCACAATAATGTATGTAATTGTGGTAGTACATAGACATGGTTCATATCACTACTTTTAATTACACGATGAACTAGTTCTTCATATTTGCTGAGTAATTTATCTGTATGATGTTCAACGTCGTCATCTAAATACGGGTTGCCTACTTGCAAGTAGAATGGAATCGATGGATAGCGATGATGAATTACCTTTGCAAATTTATAGTCTTCTTCATTGAATACAACTACCTTTAAATTCAGCGTTTCGTGAACACATTTTTCTATCACAGAATCCAATATATCTAAATCAGGGATCATATTTGAACTTGGTGGTTTTGGACTTATTGTTAAATCATTAATTTGAGTCATCCAAGGTTGGAATTTACTACCCTGAGTTTCTAAAGCAGTATAAATATCTTTTTCTTCAAATAAATTAACTAAATTTTGAATCCCTTTGATTAATGCTGGGTTCCCTCCTGATATGGTTACATGATCAAAGTTATCTCCACCAACTTGTCGTAATTCTTTATAAATCTCTTTAGCTGTTAATAGCCTTATTTCTTCTTTAGCGCTACCGTTCCAAGTAAAAGCAGAATCACACCAACTACAACGATAATCACAACCAGCAGTCCGCACAAACATAGTTTTTCTACCTATTACACGACCTTCACCTTGTATTGTAGGACCAAAAATTTCTAACACAGGTATTTTAGTCATTGATTACTGCTTGTCCTTTGGTCGAAACACAACGTAACTTGTAGGTGTTTCTCTTAAGTAAACTTGAACGCATTGAGGTTGATTCGCTTTATTATTTAAGTTATTTTGAACAATTTGATATATCGTTTGTGCAACGACTTCTGTAGAAGGTCGTTTGTCTTTAAATAGTGCTAAGTCATTTAATAAATAATGATCGAATTGATCGTGGACTAATTTTTTTAAATCACTAAAGTTCACTAAGAAACCATTATGATCTAATGAATCACCAGCAATTGTTAAATTAACAAAATAAGTATGACCATGTGTACGTATACATATTCCTGCATCTTCACAGGGAATATAGTGGGCAGCTGAAAAATTAAAATCTTTATTAAGTTCGAATTGATAAGGGTGAGTGACACTTGGATAAATTTGTTGCATCATATTATTTTTCTCCTTTATTTTCTAGATAATGTTTTAAACCGCGTGCTCGTAAATCACATGCTGGACATGTTCCACAGCCATCACCAATAATACCGTTGTAGCACGTCAGAGTATTATGACGAATATAATTTAGAACACCTAATTTGTCACTAAGTTCCCACGTTTGTGCTTTGTCGAGCCACATTAAAGGGGTGTGGATTACAAAGTCTTTGTCTATTGAGAGATTGAGAGTAACATTCATAGATTTTATGAAACTATCTCTACAATCCGGGTATCCTGAGAAGTCAGTTTCACAAACACCAGTTATAATGTGTTTTGCTTTGATTTGGTATGCTAATGCTCCAGCAAAGGACAGAAATAATAAATTACGAGCTGGTACAAACGTATTTGGGATACCGTCTTCATTTTCTTGAATTTTTAAATCATGTTGAGTTAACGCATTAGGAGTAAGCTGAGATAATAAAGACAAATCTAAAATATGATGTTTTAGATTTTGTTTTTTAGAGATACGTTTTGCCACCTCAATTTCAGCTTCATGCCTTTGACCATAGTTAAATGTGACAAGTTCAACTTCTTTAAAATGCTTTTTTGCATAAAATAAACAGGTTGTGCTATCTTGACCACCGCTAAATACAACAATGGCTTTATCTTTGTTTAAATCATTTTGAGACATAGTCATTACTCCTCATTATTGTAAAATTTGCATAAAAAAAGTCTATCTCTATAAAAAAGATAGACAAGAAGATGAATGGACACATATAGTTTTATTATATGATGAACAGTATATGAATACTTGCGTTATTATACCCATTGCATGTCTAGTTTTTTATAGAGGGTTTCTGCTAGGAACCTCTTTTATTAATTTTGTACGCAACATAGAATAAACGATATACTATATAAAATCAAGTCACGTTCTGTGATAATAGCGTGACAAAATAAAGAAAATAAGAACAATTTAAAATTTGGAGTACATAGTATGATTATAATGATTGATAACCATGATTCCTTTACATACAATTTAATAGATTATATCAAAGTGCAAACGCATGAAGAGATTAAAGTAATATCTATCGATCATGTATCGGTTAAATTTATCGAATACTTAAATCCACGAGCAATAATTATCTCTCCTGGCCCAGGACGTCCTAGTGATTATCCAATTTTATCAACGCTTCTTGAGAAATTTCATAGTTACATACCTATATTAGGTGTATGCTTAGGGTTTCAACTCATTGTTGAATTCTACGGAGGACAAATCACACACAATGATAAACCTATTCATGGGCATACCACAAAAATTCATCATTATAATGAAGGAATTTTTAAAGGATTACCATCAAGTTTTAACGTGATGTGTTATCATTCTCTAATGGCGGTTAACTCTAGTATTCCCTCTGAATTAAAGATAACTGCTAAAAACGACGAAGAAATTATAATGGCTGTAGAACATTGTGATTATACGGTTTATGGCGTGCAATATCATCCTGAATCGATATTAAGCGAGTATGGTCATGCACAAGTGAATTTATTTTTAACTGAGGCAGGTGTTAGATGTGCATATTGAATTCAAATATCGTTACTATGAAAACGACAATGACTTCACTGATTATGAGTTAACGATGGAACATCATCTTGATAAAATTATTGCTTATCGCTTAAAAGATGTTGGCGACGTTATTAACTTTGCTGAAAAGGAACAGCACAGAGGGTGTTATGTAGCGCTCTATCTTACTTATGAAGCAGCACCTTTTTTTAATCAAAACATGAGTGTTAAACATTTTAACGAAACACATATTTTTGCTGCAGCTTATTCATTTAAAAATGCAAAGAAATTAAATAATAATCAATGTTTTTTATATGAAAAGCCATATTTAAAAACACATACTTTTCAGTTCAATGAAAGTAATGAAAGTATGATAAATAAAATTAAGTTGATTCAACAAGCTATCGTGGAAGGTTATACATATCAAGTCAATTACACTACTCGATTAAAAAGTAGTATAATTTGCCCTATTAAAGAATTGTATGACAAGCTTACTGGTTCAAGCAATGGTAATTATACCGCATTAATAGATACACCTGATATTCAAGTTGCCTCAATTTCACCGGAACTTTTTTTTCAAAAAGGTGACTTTAATGGTGATAAAAATGTCGTTGTGAGTAAACCAATGAAAGGAACTATGCCGAGAGGTCAATCAATAGAAGAGGACAAAAGGCTATTGTATGCTTTAAATCATTCTGCCAAAGATAAAGCTGAGAATGTCATGATTGTAGATTTATTACGAAATGATATAACTAGAATTTCTAAAAGCGGTTCAATTCAAGTACATCAACCTTTTTTAATTGAACAATATGAGACGGTTTTCCAAATGACAAGTACTGTAAGCGGGCAATTACGCAACGAAATTAATCTTGTAGATATTATGAGTGCACTTTTCCCATGTGGATCGATTACAGGTGCACCTAAAATAAGTACGATGCAGTATATAGAGAAGCTAGAGGATACACCACGCTCCATCTATTGTGGAACAATTGGTTTATTGCTTCCTCATCAACGTATGATTTTTAATATACCTATTCGTACGATTGAATACATAAATGGTGAGGCAATTTATGGTGTGGGTGCTGGTATTACAATTGACTCAATTCCCGAAAATGAAGTTCAAGAATTTTACGATAAAACCAAAATTTTGGAGCGATTATAATAATGAAGTTATTTGAAACAATGAAACTTGATAATGGGCATATTCCTCGATTAGATTATCATTTTAAAAGGATTTCAAAATCGAGTGAACGATTGGAATTCATTTTTAATCATCAGCTTTGGCATCAATGTATTCAAACTATTTTAGTCAATTATTCCAAAGGGAAGTATCGTTTGAAAATAACGTTAAATAAAGATGGTCGAATAAGTTATGACATTCAATCGCTACCATATAAAACTATTTTTACAGCGCGTCTTGTTGAACAAAATAGTGAAATTGATAACAAGTATGTTACTAACAAAACTACAGAACGTGCATATTTAGAACACAACCATGTTACAGATTTAATATTATTTTATGATGTCAAAGGCAAGATATTAGAGTTTGATATTGGAAATGTTGTAATTCAAGAAGATGAAGAGTTATATACACCGAGTTATAATGAAGATTTTCTTCTGGGATGTATGCGCCAATCACTCATTGATCAAGACAAACTTGAAGAGAAAGATATTTATATCGATGCATTTAAAGAAAAAGTGGAATCTAATCAAATTAGTGTGTATTTAATCAACAGTTTGCGAGAGGTTGCCGATGTCAAAATTTATATATAAAATTACAATTGAGAAGGATAGTAATGATAAAAATTTTAATGAGGTAGCCTATGACAATATTATGGTTAGTTATATTGATACTGCTTGTTATGATAAATAAAGCTATTGTTAAGAAAATGATGCAACACAATAAGATGTTTTTTGCGAGAGTTTCCACAACTCTAACTAGTCTTTGTGCGTTTATTTTAGTGTATTTGTTCATTAAAGCTTTAATACCACCACTGATTATGATCATGAATGTGTTTTATCATCATTAAATTTTATGGGGTGAATATATGAAAATATATAGTCAAGGCGACCAAGCAATTGTAGTAGCTATAGAAAAAGATGTATCTCAAAATCTTACTAAAGATTTGTTAGCTTTGAGAGCATGTTTAATTGATAGAGAATATCCATTTATTACTGAAATAATGCCAACTGAATCTGATTTAATGATATGTTATGACGCTAGAGATATGATTAAACATCATCGAATTCAATCACCATTTTTATACATGAAAGTGCTTATCGATTCAATTCGTTTAGAGATTAAGCATAACTATAATCATCAACGACCTGTTAAAGTACCTATTATTTATGGGGGTAAATTTGGTCCAGACTTAACAGACTTATTAACACATCTAAAACTTAAACTCGAAGATTTTATTAAACTACACACTAAAGAAACTTATTTTGTTTCTATGATGGGCTACTCTCCAGGGTTCCCTTATCTTACGGGAATGAACAAAATATTACATGTTAATCATACAAGTAAAAAGAAAAAATTTATTCCAAGTGGTTCGGTAATTATTGAAGGGAAAAAATGTGGGATTGTTACTACTGACACTTATAACGATTGGTTGATCATTGGTTATACGCCATTACAATTATTCTTCCCAGAGCAAAATGACTTTACTTTATTAAAATTAGGGGACAGTGTCACGTTTTCGGCTAAAGAGCAAAATGAAATTGAACTAGGAGATTTTAAAAAATGTCAATCATAATAGAACATAGTGGTCTTTTTAGTAGCTTTCAAGATTTTGGGAGAAAAGGTTATGAGCATGATGGTGTTATTCCAGGAGGGGCACTAGACGAATTAGCCCATGAAATAGCAAATCGACTTGTTGCTAATGATAAGAATGAGGCCACTCTTGAAATGACTCATAAAATGGCGTCAATACGCTTTACGGAGCCAGCATTAATTGCTTTAACAGGTGGTAATTTCAAAGCTGAAACTCAAAATATGAAGATTTATCCTAATAAACTTTATCTTATTAATAAAGGTGAAGTGTTAAAATTTAATGAAACGAGTCGCACTTCACGCGTTTATCTTGCAGTTGGTGGAGGCTTTAAATTAGATGAATGGTTAAACTCTACTTCGACAGATTTCAATGTGAAAATTGGTGGTTTTAAAGGTAGGAAGCTTAAAAAAGGTGATGAGATAGATTTTAAACGTGATTATTCTAAAAGACACTATAAATTGTTTAATAACTTAACTGAAAGCCGTACAACTGATTGGGGAATTAACAGCTATGCGTTATCCTTCAATTATATTTCAGATGTCTTCCATGTTATAAAAAATAAAGGTACAAAAGATTTTAAAAAGAATGCAATACGACGTTTTACAATGGCAGATTATAAGGTTTCTAGTAAAACTAATCGAGTTGGCATGATATTAGATGGCCAAAAAATTAAAGCCTATTACGATGATATGCCTGCACACCAATCCGTTAAAAGAGGAACGATTCAAGTTAAAAGAGACGGGACACCCATTGTGTTATTGAACGATCATTATACTCTAGGGAGTTATCCCCAAATTGGCACAATCGCTAGTTATCATTTAACTAAACTAGCTCAAAAACCACAGGGGTCAAAACTAAAGTTTCAATTTATTGATGTTGAAACTGCTGAGAAAAATCTAATCAAATATAGCAACTGGCTGAATCAATTGTTCCATGGAATTGAATATAGGATGCAATTGGAGATGTTAAAGTAAGATATGGCTATTAAATCTAAAAAGCTTTGCGCAATCATTCTTTAGACTGATGTAAAGAAGTTTATAAATATCTATAATAATGAAATGTTTTATATAAGAATTGTGTAAAAATTATTAGACCAATCGTTTGATGGTATTGACAACTTACTTATAAAGCGTGTTTTCACTTGATATTTAACTCATAATACTATATATTTATTAATTGAACTATGTATCATTATTACAATATGATTACAAACATCGTTGTTTCTTAATAAAAAGTTAACATCATTAAAAGAACGAACATACTATTTATTCATTAAGATACGAGTTTAACTCATTAAATATAACAATCATATACAAGTAAAAAAGAACTGTATTCACTTGATTTAACGATATATAAAGCAATTTGAAAGACAACCAACAAATATTTGAATTGCCTGAAAACAGTATATAATTTAGATTATTAAATAATGAGCATCTAAGAAGGTGTTATGTTTTATAAATAATTTCTGTAAACCAACGAAGAAATGTTTATTTGATAATCATGCATTGTGTTCACTATGTATAAATGATTTATTACTATTAATGGAGGAACCAAACATGAGTTTACCCAAGAAGAAAATTAATCTTTTTATGTTCTTCTTATTAACGGTATTTACCATAACTTTGAAGACGTATTTTTCATATTATGTTGATTTTTCTTTAGGTGTAAAGGGTCTTGTACAAAACTTAATATTACTTATGAATCCTTATAGTTTAATTGCGCTTATTCTAAGTGTATTCTTATTCTTTAAAGGTAAGAAAGCTTTCTGGTTCATCTTTATTGGAGGGTTCTTATTAACGTTTTTATTATATGCTAACGTAGTGTATTTCAGATTCTTTTCAGATTTCTTAACTTTTAGTACACTTAACCAAGCAGGAAATGTTGAGTCAATGGGTGGTGCAGTAGGTGCATCTTTCAAATGGTATGACTTTGTGTACTTCATTGATACAATTATCTACTTATTTATTTTAATTTTTAAACGTAATTGGTTAGATACTAGAGCATTTAGTAAAAAGTTTGTACCGGTTGTTATGGCAGCCTCAATAGCATTGTTCTTCTTGAATTTAGCATTTGCTGAAACTGATCGACCAGAATTATTGACTAGAACATTTGATCATAAATATCTTGTTAAGTATTTAGGACCATATAATTTTACTGTTTATGACGGTGTGAAAACGATACAGAATAATCAACAAAAAGCACTTGCTTCTGAAGACGATTTAACTAAAGTTTTAAATTATACGAAGCAAAAGCGTACTGAAGCTAATCCAGAGTACTATGGTGTAGCAAAAAAGAAAAATATTATTAAGATTCACTTAGAAAGTTTCCAAACTTTCTTAATCAACAAAAAGGTTAATGGTAAGGAAGTTACGCCCTTCTTAAACAAGTTATCTAGTGGAAAGCAAGATTTTACTTATTTCCCTAACTTTTTCCATCAAACTGGTCAAGGTAAAACATCAGATGCTGAATTTACAATGGATAACAGTTTATATGGATTACCGCAAGGATCTGCATATTCTTTGAAAGGTGATAATACGTATCAATCATTACCGGCTATTCTAGATCAAAAACAGGGTTACACTTCTAATGTTATGCACGGTGACTACAAAACATTCTGGAACCGTGATCAAGTTTATAAACACTTTGGTATTGATAAATTCTACGATGCAACTTATTATGATATGTCTGATGATAATATTGTTAACTTAGGCCTTAAAGATAAACCATTCTTTAAAGCATCAGCGGATTATCAATCTAAAATGAAAAAACCATTTTATTCACATATGATTACGTTAACAAATCACTATCCATTCACATTAGATGAAGAAGATGCATCTATTGATAAGCCAAATACTGGCGATTCTACAGTGGATGGTTATATTCAAACAGCGCATTATCTTGACCAAGCTCTAGAGGAATACATTACTGATCTTAAGAAAAAAGGTCTTTATGATAATTCTGTTGTTATGATTTATGGCGACCATTATGGTATTTCTGAAAATCATAATAATGCTATGGAAAAATTATTAGGAGAAAAAATCACTCCTGCTAAATTTACTGATTTAAATCGCACTGGATTCTGGCTTAAGGTACCTGGTAAATCAGGTGGTGTGAATAAAGAATATGCTGGTCAAATGGACGTAATGCCAACAATTTTACATTTAGCTGGTATTGATTTTAAAAACTATTTAATGTTTGGTACAGATATGTTCTCTAAACAGCATAATGATGTTGTACCATTCAGGAATGGTGACTTTATTACTAAAGATTATAAATACGTTAATGGCAAGATTTATTCAAATAAAGATAATGAATTATTAACTAAGAAACCTAAAGATTTTGATAAGAATAAGAAACAAGTTGAGAAAGACCTCGAAATGAGTGACAGTGTGCTTAACGGTGACTTGTTCAGATTCTATAAAAATCCTGATTTCAAGAAAATTAATCCGTCTAAGTATGAATACAAAGCCGGGCCCAAAGGTAATGAGAAAAAATAATATTGAATATTAAACTGGAGTAAGTGTGCTATTCTAAGCTACTTACTCCAGTTTTTTAGTTTTACATAAAACGGCTCTCAGATTCTTTTACAAATTACGTCAAAATAACTGAGAGTCATTTGAATATAGATTATAAATAAAATTTTTAATAGGCTAATTACATTAAGAAGCTGGAAATAATGAAGCAACTTTTAAGCTCTTTGTAATAAACGATTTAGATAATACTGTTTTTTCTTATCCAAGTGCAACATCTAGAATCATCATAATTGTAAAACCAATCATCAAACTTAATGTTGCTAAATCTGTGTTATTGCTTGATTGAGAATCTGGTAATTCTTCAACAACGACAAATATCATTGCTCCAGCAGCAAAGGCTAAGGCATATGGCAAGATAGGATTAACGACTAAAATGGCTGCTGCACCGATTGTTGCAAAAATAGGTTCGACTATTGCAGATGTTTGACCATAATTAAATGATTTCTAACGTGATGCTCCTGCCGCACGAATTGGCATTGACAATGCGGCACCTTCAGGAATATTTTGAATTCCGATACCTATTGCCAGTCCAAGTGCACCTAAAAAAGTAGCTTGGCTATTACCAGAAACAACTCCTCCAAATGCAACACCTATGGATAAACCTTCTGGTATATTATGAAGTGTAATTGCTAATACAAGTAAAGTATTTTTACCAAGCGAAGTATTGACGCCTTCTTGTTGCTGACTTTTGTCTTGGGCATTTTGATGAATGTGAGGAATAATATGATCTAAGGCTCTAATAAATACACAGCTAAGTATAAATCCAATAGCTGCTGGTAGCCACGGCATTGTACTTCCTTTACTAGACGCGATTGCTGGTAATAGAGACCAAAAGCTTGCAGCAATCATTATTCCTGCTGCGAATCCTTGCATAGAATTTAAAATTTTATCATTCACTTTTTTGAATATGAACACTGCTGCAGCTCCTAAAGCAGTAAGTAACCACGTAATTATACCAGCTATAAGAGATTGAATATAAGGTGGTAGATTTTGGAATAATTCTGACATATCTAGCGCTCCTTGTATCATTTCATCCTAAAAAGGTGTATAATATATAGAACTGAATTAAGTTTAACAAAATTATTTTGAAAATTCGATAGTTGATAATATTCGATATTTAAAAAGGAAGATAAGCATGGAAGCATACAAAATTGAACATTTAAATAAATCCTATGCAGATAAAGTCATTTTCGATAATCTCAACTTGTCCATATCTGAAAACGAAAGGATTGGCTTAGTTGGTATAAATGGAACAGGGAAAAGTACTCTTCTTAAAGTTATTGGTGGTCTAGATGAGGATTTTACTGCGAATATTACACATCCCAACCATTATCGAATTCGCTATTCATCTCAAAAGCAAGATTTAGATGGTGATAAAACAGTTTTTGAAACTGTATTTAACTCTGACACGACAACATTAAGCATTATTAAGAATTATGACCGAGCGGTAAATGCATACGCAATAGAGCAAAGCGATACTAAGTTTAATAACATGATGGAAGCTCAAGAGGCTATGGATAAACATGATGCATGGGATTATAATGCAGAAATTAAAACTATTCTGTCTAAATTAGGAATTAATGATATGAAAAAGAAGGTATGGGAATTTTCTGGTGGTCAACAGAAACGTGTAGTGTTAGCAAAAACGTTAATTGAACAACCAGATTTATTATTACTAGATGAACCAACGAACCATTTGGATTTTGAATCAATTAATTGGTTGATTAATTATGTTAAACAATATCCTTATACTGTTTTGTTTGTAACACATGATCGTTACTTTTTAAATGAGGTATCAACGCGAATTATAGAACTGGATAGAGGTAAATTAAAAACATATCCAGGTAATTATGAAGATTACATAGCAATGTGTGCTGAACATGAGTTAATTGAACAAAAACAACAAGATAAACAAAAGGCTTTGTACAAACAAGAATTAGCATGGATGCGTGCAGGTGCTAAGGCTCGAACAACTAAACAACAAGCACGTATTAATCGTTTTAATAATCTTGAAGCAGAAGTTAAGGGACAGCATTTTCAAGATAAGGGCGAGCTTAATATTGCATTTTCCAGATTAGGCAAGCAAGTTTATGAGTTGAAGTATCTCACTAAAAAGGTCAATAACAAAGTGTTATTTGAAAATATATCTGGAATCATCCAAAGTGGAAAACGCATAGGAATAGTAGGTCCCAATGGTGCTGGTAAAACGAGCATGCTGAATATTTTAAGTAAAGAGAATCAAGATTTTGAAGGTGAATTAAAGGTTGGTCAAACAGTTAAAGTTGCATATTTTAAACAAACTGAAGAGACATTAGATCGAGATATTCGAATGATTGATTATCTTCGTGAAGAAAGTGAAATGGCTAGAGAAAAAGACGGAACGTTAATTTCTGTTACGCAATTGTTAGAACGCTTTTTATTCCCTAGTTCGACCCATGGTAAAAAGATATATAAACTTTCAGGTGGTGAACAAAAGCGTCTCTATTTATTATGATTACTTGTTCATAAACCCAATGTTTTGTTATTAGATGAGCCAATTAATGATTTAGACACGGAAACACTTACTATACTAGAGGATTATATTGATGATTTTGGTGGATCTGTCGTTACAGTGAGTCATGATCGTTATTTTCTTAATAAGGTTGCACAAGAATATTGGTTTATTCATGATGGTCAAATGGAGAAAATTATTGGTTCATTTGAAGATTATGAAGCTTATAAAAAAGACAAAGACGTCAAGTAACAATGGCTAGGCAGACGAATCAACAGTCTAAAAAAAGTCACAATTAAGAAAAAATCTGGGCTTTCTTATAAAGAAAAGTTAGAATATGAAATGATAATGTCACGTATCGATACGACTGAAACTCGTTTAAAAGAAATTGAAGAAGAAATGGTTAACGCAAGTGCAGATTATGCTAAAATCAAAGAACTTAATAAAGAAAAACAAGAGCTTGAACAAACATATGAAGAAGACATCATGAGATGGAGTGAACTTGAAGAAATATTAGAAAAATGAGGGGAATGTAATCATGCAAGAAACTTTATCGCATTATTTTGGTTACAAAACATTTCGACCAGGGCAAGAGGAGATCATATCCAAAATACTTAATCATCATAATACTCTTGGAGTTCTTCCAACTGGTGGTGGTAAATCCATATGTTATCAAGTGCCAGGTCTTATGCTTGGAGGTACAACTATTGTTATTAGCCCGCTAATATCTTTAATGAAAGACCAAGTAGATCAACTTAAGGCAATGGGGATTCAAGCTGCTTATTTAAATAGCAGTCTAACTCAGAAACAACAAATGGAAATAGAGGAGAGGCTCATACAAGGACAGATTCAATTTTTATACGTTGCACCTGAACGCTTTGAAAATTCATATTTCTTAAGTTTGCTAAGAAAAGTTGATATACATCTTATTGCATTTGATGAGGCTCATTGTATTTCTAAGTGGGGTCATGACTTCAGACCTAGCTATCAGAGTGTGATTCATAAAGTATATTCGCTACCTCAAAATTATACTGTAGTGGCGTTAACTGCCACAGCGACTGTTGAAGTTCAACAAGATATTATGGCGAAACTAAATATAGCTAAGAATGATGAAATTAAAACAAGTACAAAACGTCGAAACTTAATTTTTAGAGTTAATACTACGTATCAAAGACAAAAGTTTGTGGTTGACTATGTAACGAGTCATGAAGGACAGTCAGGAATTATTTATTGTTCTACACGTAAACAAGTAGAAGAATTGAATGAAGCATTTGAAAATGAAGAAGTGAAAAGTACTATCTATCATGCCGGTTTGACTAATAAGGAACGTGAAGAAGCTCAAAATGATTTTTTATATGACCATGTAGATGTAGTAGTGGCAACTAATGCATTTGGTATGGGTATTGATAAATCTAATGTGCGTTACGTTATTCACTATAATATGCCAGGTGACATAGAATCTTACTATCAAGAGGCAGGTCGTGCGGGACGTGATGGTTTAAAAAGTGAATGCATTCTTTTATTTAGCGAACGTGACAAAGGATTACATGAATACTTTATAACAGTGTCTCAAGCAGATGATGATTATAAAGACAAAATGGGTGAGAAGCTCACTAAAATGATTCAATATACTAAAACAAAAAAATGTTTAGAAGCTACTATTGTGCATTATTTTGAGCCTAACGAAAAATTAGAAGAGTGTCATCAGTGTAGTAATTGTGTACAAGAAAATAAAACATATGATATGACACGAGAGGCAAAAATGATTATTAGTTGTATTGCACGTATGAAACAACAAGAAAGCTATAGCGTTATTATTCAAGTATTGCGTGGGGAAATGACTGATTACATTAAATACAATGACTATCACCAGTTGACAAAGCATGGTTTAATGAAGGATTATACTACTTCAGAGTTAGCGCATCTCATTGATGAGTTACGTTTTAAAGGATATCTTAATGAAAATGATGAAATATTGATTTGTGATGATTCCGTTAAAAAACTTCTTAACGATAGCATAAAGGTATATACAACGCCATTTAAAAGAAAGAGTAAAGAAAAGGTCTTTATCAATACAGCAGAAGGTGTTGACAGAGTACTCTACAGTGAACTTGTTGAAGTTCGCAGGCAATTAAGTCAAAAATTAGGTATTGCACCTGTAAGTATTTTCTCTGACTATACACTTGAAGAATTTGCTAAACGTAAGCCGGAGACGAAACAAGACATGATAGCAATTGATGGTGTGGGTAGTTATAAATTAAAGCATTATTGCCCTAAATTTATGAAAAAAATACAAAGCTACAAAACTAGAATTTAAAATTTTTACAACGACAAATAGATTTTGTCGTTTTTTATTTGGAATTTTTTCTAACAACTTAAATGATTTTAAACACAATGATTGTTACAGCAATTTTTTGGAACCTGTAAAGATTATATGTAATTTAAATTAAATGAAAACTTAGATATCAATAAAATGTCAATTTTCAATTAAAAATGATTTAATAGGTAATATAGATTAAAATGGTCTACTTTAAGTAGCGTGAATGAAGGTGAGAATGTGATTAAGTTTAAGAATGTAACAAAACGATATGGGGAGAATGTTGCTGTTGATAATGTAAGTTTTAATATTAAGGAAGGAGAGGTTTTTGTATTAATTGGGCCTTCAGGTTGTGGTAAAACAACAACACTTAAAATGATTAATCGCTTAATTCCATTAAGTGAGGGGTATATTTACTTTAAAGACAAACCTATAAGTGATTATCCTGTATATGAAATGCGTTGGGATATTGGGTATGTACTTCAACAAATTGCACTATTTCCTCATATGACAATTAAAGAAAATATTGCACAAGTACCTCAAATGAAAAAGTGGAAAGATAAAGATATTGAACAACGCGTTGATGAATTATTGGAAATAGTCGGATTAGAACCCGAACAATTTAAACATAGAAAGCCAGATGAATTGTCTGGGGGTCAAAGGCAACGTGTCGGCGTTGTACGAGCGCTTGCAGCAAATCCTCCTGTTATTATTATGGATGAGCCTTTTAGTGCACTTGATCCAATCAATAGAGAAAAACTGCAAGATGATTTGATTGAGTTACAAACTAAAATCAAAAAAACGATAGTCTTTGTTACTCATGATATACAAGAAGCAATGAAATTGGGAGATAGAATTTGTCTGTTAAATAATGGACGTGTGGAACAGATTAACACACCCGAAGGATTTAAACAACACCCTCAAAGTGAATTTGTAAAGCAATTTATGGGGAGCCATCTCGATTCATCTAATCACAATGCTCAAAATCAAGTTAAGATTAAAGATTTAAACATACAACGACCTCTTGATGAGACTTCAGCAATGACAAATTATCCAGAAGTCAACGATACGCTAAAGATAGCCGACATTTATTCGGCATTAGCGCAACATGATGCAGTGATTGTTAATTCCTCAGAAAATACAAGCCAATATTTACTTAAACGTGAAGATATATTTGCTTATTTATCTGAGAGTAAGGAGGATATGACGCATGCATGAGTTTTTCAATACACTAAGTGATAGAAGAGATCAACTTCTTTTAACAATTATTGGGCATATTCAAATTTCGTTTGTTGCATTACTTATTGCAACGATTATTGCAGTACCTTTAGCTATCTTACTTACTAAGACAAAGAAGCTTTCTGAAATTGTTATGAATATTGCAGCTGTATTGCAAACAATACCATCTTTAGCATTGCTAGGTTTGATGATTCCTATATTTGGAATTGGAAGACTTCCAGCAATTATCGCTTTAGTTGTTTATGCATTATTACCAATTTTGCGTAATACATATACTGGTATTAAAGAAGTAGATTCATCTTTAATTGAAGCGGCTAAAGGTATCGGGATGAAGCCGCTTAGACGTTTAACAAAGGTTGAATTGCCAATTGCAATGCCCGTGATGATGGCGGGAATACGTACAGCTATGTTGCTTATTATCGGTACAGCTACATTAGCTGCTTTGATAGGTGCAGGTGGCTTAGGGGATTTAATTTTGTTAGGAATTGATCGTAATGATAGTTCACTCATACTGATAGGTGCTATTCCAGCAGCATTATTAGCAATTATTTTCGATTTCATTTTGAGATACATGGAAAGACTGTCTTATAAAAAGTTACTCCTAACATTAAGTGCAATTGTCATAGTCATCGTGCTAGCAATAGTTATACCACTACTGGCACACAAAGGTGATAAAATCATGCTTGCAGGTAAATTAGGTTCAGAACCTTCTATTATTACGAATATGTATAAAATTTTAATCGAAGATGAAACCTATGATACTGTAGAAGTTAAGGATGGAATGGGAAAAACATCATTCTTATTTAATGCTTTAAAATCAGATAATATTGATGGTTACTTAGAGTTTATTGGTACGGTGTTAGATGAGTTAACTAAAGAAGATTTAAAATCCAAAAAGGAAAGTGCAATGTACCAACAAGCAAAATCTAGTTTAGAAAACAAATATAATATGACGATGCTTAAACCAATGAAATATAACAACACTTATGCCTTAGCTGTGAAACGTGACTTTGCAAAGAAAAATAATATAAAAACGATTGGTGATTTGCGAAAAATTGAAGATAAACTTAAACCAGGATTTACTTTAGAATTTAACGATAGACCAGATGGTTTTAAAGCAGTTAAAAAGGCGTATCATCTTAATATTTTGAACGTTAAAACAATGGAACCTAAATTGCGCTATACGGCAGTTAAAAAAGGTGATATTAATTTAATTGATGCCTATTCTACAGATGCTGAATTGAAGCAATATAATATGGTGGTTTTAAAAGATGATAAGCATGTTTTCCCTCTTTATCAAGGCGCACCGTTGTTTAAAGAGAAATACTTAAAGAATCATCCTGAAATTAAAAAGCCATTGAATAAACTCGCAAATAAGATTACTGATGAACAAATGCAAGAAATGAATTATAAAGTTACAGTGAAGAAGCAAGATCCATACAAAGTTGCAATGGATTATCTAAAAAAAGAAAATCTAATTAAATAAGTATAGTGAGAACATAATTAATGATATTATGAGTAGCTATTCGATGTTATAACAAGTGCATCGGATAGCTTTTTAAATAGTAAAACATATTTAATGTGAGCAATCATGAACTTAATGCAATGTCTCATTGATTTTAAGGGAAGTTATTGTTTATAATAAGTACTGAGTTTTTTAAAATTTCAGTCAATTTAAGGAATGATTTATCGATGAAGAAACAGTTAGATCAATTATCAGCATACGGACCTGGACTTTCTCCTGATACTTTAAAAAAGAAATATGGTATTGAGGGAGAGTTATATAAGTTAGCTTCTAATGAAAATTTATATGGTCCTACTCCTAAAGTAAAAGAGGTGATTAAGGCTCAATTGGATAATCTCTATTATTACCCAGAGTCAGGGTCACCAGCACTAAAAGAGGTACTCAGCAAGCATCTTCATGTTGATGCTTCTCGAATTTTATTTGGTGCTGGTTTAGATGAAGTAATCCTTATGATTTCTAGGGCAGTATTGACAAAAGGCGATACAGTTGTCACTAGTGAGGCTACATTTGACCAATATTATCATAATGCAATAGTAGAATCTGCGGAAGTCATTCAAGTACCGTTGAAAAATGGGGGGTATGATTTAGAAGGTATTCTTAATCATATCGAAGATACTACGGCATTAGTTTGGTTGTGTAATCCAAATAACCCTACAGGTACTTATTTTAGTCACGATGAATTACATCATTTTCTAGAACGTGTTCCAAGTCACATTCCTGTTCTTATTGATGAAGCATATGTGGAATTTGTGACAGTTAATGATTTTCCAGACACATTAAAATTACAAGAAGCATTTAACAATGCATTCTTATTACGTACGTTTTCAAAAGCATATGGTTTAAGAGTTGGATATGTGGTGGCTTCATCGGATGCTATTGAGAAATGGAATATTATCAGACCACCTTTTAATGTGACAAGACTCTCGGAATACGCAGCTATAGCAGCTTTAGAAGATCAAATATATTTAAATGAGATTACTCAAATAAATGCGAAGGAGCGTGAGAAATTCTATCAAATTCCACAAAGTGAGCATTTTTTACCAAGTTAAACTAACTTTGTTTTTGTGCAAACAACAAGGAGTAAAGAATTATATGATGAATTATTAAACGTCGGATGTATTACAAGACAATTTACAAATGGAGTAAGAATTACCATCGGTTTTCCAGAACAAAACGAGAAAATGTTAGCAGTATTGAAGCAGTTTAAATATTAAAACATATGATTATGAAATCATTTTTTGATTTTTTAAAGACGTTATACCATATATAAGTAAGTTCAATTGTATAAATATAGTTATTATACTATATACTGACAACATAAATAGGGAGTGTAAAGAGTTAGATGCGACAAAAAATTGCTATAGATATGGATGAAGTTCTTGCTGATACTTTAGGCGCAGTGATTGAAGTAGTGAATAAGCGAACGGATTTAGGTATCACAGTTGAATCTTTAAATGGTAAAAAACTAAAGCATATGATGCCCGAGCATGAAGGCTTAGTTGCAGAGATATTGAGGGAACTAGACATTTAAATGTCATATCTCATACACAGGAAGTTGTTAAAAAGTTAAATGAACAGTACGATATCTATATTGCGACTGCAGCTATGGACGTTCTGACTTCATTTGAGTGGTTATTAGAATTCTTTCCTTTCTTAGAGCCTCAACACTTTGTCTTTTGTGGTAGAAAGAATATTATTAATGCAGATTTTCTTATTGACGATAATCCAAAACAACTAGAAATTTTTGAAGATAAATCTATAATGTTTACCATCATAATGTGAATGAACATAGATTTGATCGCGTAAGCGGTTGGAGAGATGTCGAAAATTATTTTAATTCTATTAAAGAGTAATGAAAAATAAAAAGTCATAGGTTACATTTTAGGATGACCTATGACTTTTTTATTATGTTATCAATTTGTGAAATTATTTTTCATAATCATAAGCTGTTTGAATAATGCCTTTAAGTTCACTTATTAATGGTTCTTTAGGGTTGGCAGTTGTACATTGATCTTCAAAAGCTAATTCAGCCATTCTATCTATAGTAGAATTAAGCACTTCTTCAGTGACGCCTTGTGATTTTAAATTCATATCGATACCGACTGAACATCCTAAATCGTAAACTGCATTAGCTAGAGCTTCTACCAATTCTTCAGTTGTGTTTCCTTTAAGTCCTAAAAATCTTGCAATATCTGCATAGTTAGTATCTGCTCTAAAGAAGTCATATTTAGGAAATAGAGCATGTTTTTGAGGATCTTTAGCATTATAACGAATAACATGTGGTAATAAAATAGCATTCGTTCTACCATGTGAAATGCCATATTCTCCGCCAATTTTATGTGCAATAGAGTGTGAAATTCCTAAAAACGCATTTGCAAATGCCATACCAGCCATTGTTGAAGCATTATGCATTTTTTCTCTTGATAATTTGTCATTATCATATACTGATGATTTTAGGTAATCAAATGATAGCTTAATTGCTTGTAAGCTTAGGCCTCTTGTGTAATCAGAAGCCATTACAGAAACATAAGATTCTATCGCATGTGTCAAAACATCCATCCCTGTATCAGCAGTGACACTTTTAGGGACACTTAATACAAATTGTGGATCGACAATAGCTATATCAGGTGTTAAAGCGTAATCTGCTAGTGGATATTTTACATGTGTTTCACTATCAGTAATAACTGCAAATGGAGTTACTTCTGAACCGGTACCTGATGTAGTAGGAATACATATTAATTTAGCGTTTTCAGGTTTTCCAATTTTATAGGTACGTTTACGAATATCTAAGAATTTTTGTTTTGCTCCAAAAAATGATGTTTCTGGGTGTTCAAAGAACATCCACATCGCCTTGGCTGCATCCATTGCAGAACCGCCACCTAGAGCAATAACTGTATCAGGTTGGAAATTAATAAACATTTCTAACCCTTTATAAACTGTTTGAGTTGATGGATTTGGTTCAACTTCGTTAAATATTTTGATTTGAGGTTGGTTTTCTCGGCGTCTTAAAACACTTTCAACTATATCTGAGTAACCAATTTTTACCATTCCAGGGTCACATACAATCATTACACGCTCAATATTTTCCATCTCTTTCAGATACATAACTGAATTTTCTTCAAAATAAACTTTAGGTGGAAGTTTGAACCATTGCATGTTATTACGACGTTTAGCAATTGTTTTAATATTTAATAAGTCTACTGCACTTACATTATGAGAAATAGAGTTTCTACCATAAGAACCACAACCTAATGTGAGTGATGGGATTAATTCGTTATACATATCTCCAATTCCTCCAACAGCTGAAGGTGTATTTACTAACACACGACAAGCTTTCATTTTAAGTCCGAAGGTTTGTTGTAACTGACTATCTTCTGTGTGAATAACGGCTGTGTGACCTAAACCTCCAAATTCTAGAGTTTCTTCACAAATTTGGAGAGCGTGTTTTGCAGATTTTGCTGTCACCAATGCAAGTACTGGTGATAATTTTTCACGTGATAATGGATAATCTTTTCCAACACCATCAATTTCTGCTACTAATAATTTAGTGTTTTGTGGCACACGAATACCTGAGAGTTGGGCAATATCAACTGCAGATTTACCTACAATATCAGGTTTAACTGCAGTTTTATCTTCATTCATGATAGCATCTTCTAATTGTTGAAGTTCGTTTTTGTTAACAAAGTATGTTTGATGTAATTTAAATTCTTTAACGACCTCTGTGTAAACTTCTTTGTCAACAACCATGACTTGCTCAGAGGCACAAATCATACCATTATCAAATGTTTTAGAACCTATAATATCATTAACTGCACGTTTAATGTGTGCAGTCTTTTCAATATAAGTAGGGACATTACCTGGACCAACTCCTAACGCAGGTTTACCTGTTGAATAAGCAGATTTAACCATTCCAGATCCTCCAGTTGCAAGTACTAAAGCAATATCTTTGTGATTCATTAATTGTTTAGTTGCTTCAATTGATGGTACATCTATCCATTGAATAATATCCTTTGGTGCTCCTGTTTTAATGGCAGCTTCTAATATAACTTCAGCTGCTCGTTTTGATGATTGTTGTGCACTTGGGTGAAAGGCAAAAATGATTGGATTACCCGTTTTGATAGCAATCATTGCTTTGAAAATTGTCGTAGACGTAGGGTTAGTAGTTGGTGTAACACCGCAAATGACACCTACAGGTTCAGCAACATATGTTAATCCTTTTTGTTTATCTTCTCCAATAATACCTACAGTCTTGTTTTTTTTAATTGAATTCCATATGTACTCTGAAGCATATAAATTTTTAATTGCTTTATCTTCATATATACCTCTACCAGTTTCATCGTAAGCTAGTTTAGCTAGATGCATATGCTGATCAACAGCGGCCATACTCATATGATGGACGATTTGATTAATCTCTTGTTGAGATTTTTTAGATAATTCTTTTAGAGCTTTTTGTCCTTTTTCTGCTAATGAATTAATCATTTTTGCGACTTCTTCTTTGTTCATTTCATGATTACTTTTTTCTGATATAGCTAACATATACAACCACTCCTTAGAGATTGTGAATTATTTCACAAATATTATAGTACACCTTTTTCTAAATTAAAAGAAAATTTAGAATGATAGATGTGTAAATGTGATTTTTATATGAACAACTAGTTATATTATCTGTTATATCGTAAATATAGAGAAACAGCATATTTAATAGTATAGAGGAACATTTGTAATTTTAAAAAATTCATTTTTGGAGGAAGAAAAATTTTTGTGGTAAAAAAATTAAGTACGAAATAAAAAATCGTAACTGATTTATTTTTTAAATTAATTGTAATTTGAATAAATATTGGAAGTCGATTGTATTTAATCGTTGAGTTCAGTGACAGTAAGAAGTTGTATTGTTTTTGGTAACACTTTGATTTCAATTGGTTTTTCTAAACTTATTTCGCCATCAATATCTATTTTCATAGTCGGTTCTGTAGAAAGTGAAATGTGCTTGCCAGATAAATGATCAATACCTTCTGTAATTTCATTCCAATTCATACTATCACGTTTTTTGAAAATATCATTCAAAATACTAAAGCTTTGATCATTTTGATCATTGAAAATAAAAGTATTTGCTTCACCATCTTGAGGAGATAAATCTGTTAAAGGAATTCGTCCACCACCAATGTTAGGTCCATTAGCAATAAGTATCATTGAGGTATTTCCTTTCTTCTCTTTACCATCTATATTAAGTGTAAAATCAAATTTACTAGGATTAAGTAACGTTTTAACAGTAGAGTCAATGTAACTGAGTTTGCCAAAAATGTCTTTTGAATCTTCTTGAACATTTTCTGCATTTTGAACGATTAACCCTAAACCACCAAAGTTAAGTACATATCTATTATTGACTTTAAGAATATCATAAGGTTGCACTTGTGAAGTTAATAATTGTTCGCTCGCATTTTTAAAATTAGGATGAAGATTTAATGTCTTAGTAAAATCATTAAATGTACCTCCAGGAATAATTCCAATAGGTAATTCTAAATCATATTGCATAACACCATTAACCAGTTCATTAACAGTACCATTCCTCCTAAAATAAATAAAATATCTGTATCTGAATCATAATTGTGATGTTTAATATTTTCACAGTATTTTATAATGTCTCCTTTTTTTTCACTTAACTGAATAGAGAGACGTTTGTACATGGAGCTTAAAGATTTGGTGACTTCACCAAGGCCATCATAAATATTTTTTAACCCACTATGTTCATGATAGAAAAGAACACCATGATTGTATCTATTTTTCATAAATGTATGCCCACTTTCATAAAAATCTATTAGTGATAGAATTACCCGATTTTTTAGAAATTAAATGATAATTAATCATTATTATAAAATAAAAAGTTGGATTATTGTAACAAAATTGTGCTAAAATTGACGATAAATAGGGTTAGTGTTTTGATAAGTGGATATAAAAAAGCTGCCGACATCTGTCGACAGTTTCAGTTTAAAATATATGGTTTAACGAATCCCTTTCATAGCTTTGGTAATTTTAGGTGTGAAAACTAAAATAATTAGAGTAATCACAGCTGCAGTTACACCTAAGAAGATAAAATAATTTGTTTGACCGAGTGGTTTAATTAATTTAACTAAAGTACCATTTAAAGCTTGTGCAGAAGCATTCGTCAATAACCATAAACTCATCATTTGTGCGTTAAATGCCTTTGGTGCTAACTTAACAGCTGCACTATTACCTGTAGGAGATAAGCATAATTCACCAACAACACAAATAATATATGAAAGAATAACCCAATTCACTGAGAAATGTGTGTCACCATATATATTACCAATAATACCTATAAGGATATATGACGAACCTGCTAATAATGTACCGATAGCAAATTTGATAGGTAAGCTAGGTTGCTTTTTACCTAATTTTTGCCATATAGCAGAAACGACAGGCGCAAATAGTAAGATAAATAATGGATTAATTGATTGGAAAATAGCTTCTCCAAAATTTGTTTTCCAACCGAAAAGATTCACTTTCATATCTGAATGTTCAATTCCATATATATTTAAAACGTTAGACCCTTGTTCTTGAATAGCCCAGAATAACATACCTAAAATGAATAGTGGTATAAACGCTTTAACTCTTGAACGTTCTGTATCAGTAACTTCTTTACTGCGAATCATAGTTGTAAAGTAAATGATAGGTAGAGCAATACCTAAAATAAGTACTGTATTACTCACTAAATCAAAGGATAGTGTATGAGTGATATAAGAAATAATTAAAACTATAGCAATAATTGCGACAATAATACCAATGATAGTGCTATACTTTTTCTTTTCAGCAGATGATAATGGGTTAGTTGGTTTCATGCCCACATTACCTAAAGTCTTGCGATTGAATAAGACGTACCAAACCAATCCAAGTGCCATACCGATAGCTGCGATTAAAAAGCCACCATGGAAATTCTTAATATCAATAAAATTTTGCAATATAATTGGTGAAATTAATGCACCAAAATTGACTGACATATAAAATATAACAAATCCTGCATCCATTCGAACGTCATTTTCTGGATAAAGTCGACCAACAATATTTGAAATATTTGGTTTCATTAAACCTGAGCCTACTATGATAAAGAACATGGAAGTGAATAAACCTACCATTGCAAAAGGTAAACTTAAACAGATGTGACCTATGATAATTAGTACGGCACCAATAAGTGTTGCCCCTCGTGTTCCTGTAATTCTATCTGCTATCCACCCACCTGGAATAGAAGACATATAAATGAGTGCTCCGTATACGGACATGATTGACATTGCTGTTGTTTTATCAATGCCTAGTCCGTGATCTTGGATTGCAAAATACATATAAAAAATAAGCATTGCTCTCATACCGTAGTAACTGAATCGCTCCCAAAACTCTACGAAAAAGAGAACGCCTAACCCTTTAGGATGTCCGAAGAATCCTTGTTGAGGTATTTCTTGAACTGCTTGTTCATGGGATTTATTTGAAGTCATAAATCATCCCAACCTTTCTTGCCCAAATAACCATATTAAATTGTTTAAAAATGATTTTACTATTGTAATTAAAAAGTTTCAATAATTTTCAAAAAATAAAAATAATAAGAATATTCTGTCGATTTTATCTTTAACAACATTTGAGTAAAGGTGTTAATGCTATTAAGTTTGTTTATTTAATATACTCAATTGAATAAATAAAGCACTATTAATAAAATACGCTTTAACACGACAAAGTGCAACTGTTTTTTTTATGAATAAATAAGGCTAAGCAGAAAAAATCCGCTGACTTTTTCATCAGCGGAGAACGCATTAATGTTTATCGATTATCAATATTTTCAGGGTACATATCGTGATTCATAAGTCGATGTTCAGCCATTTTTTCATACTTAGAGCCAGGACGACCATAGTTAGTATATGGATCAATCGATATGCCACCTCTTGGCGTGAATTTCCCCCAAACTTCTATATAATGTGGATTCATTAAGTTGATAAGATCGTTCATAATAATATTCATACAATCTTCATGAAAATCGCCATGGTTTCTAAAACTAAATAGATAAAGTTTTAAAGATTTAGATTCTATCATCTTTATATTTGGAATATATGAAATATAAATTGTAGCGAAGTCAGGTTGTCCTGTGATAGGGCATAATGATGTGAATTCAGGACAATTGAATTTCACAAAGTAATCATGACCTTGATGTTTATTATCAAAAGTTTCTAATATATTAGGTCTATAGTCAAAGTCATATTGATTATTTTGATTGCCTAATAAGCTGATATCATTTAATTCACCTTTTTGACGTCCTTGTGTCATAATTTTTGCTCCTCTACTTTTGTTTTATAGTTGTTTCTCGTCGTGCCTTTTCAAACATATAATAACTTGCACTAATAATTACTACATATCCTACTGTTGCTAACATATCTGGTGATTCTCCGAAGAGTATGAACCCAAATATTGCCGTGAAAATAATTGAAGCATACGTAAAGATTGAAATATCTTTAGCGGGGGCGAAACTATAAGCAAGTGTAATACCAATTTGGCCAACAGCTGCTGATAATCCTGCACCGAGTAGAAATATAATTTGAGTAGTTGACATAGGTGTAAAGGTAAAGATTGAAAATGGTATAAGTACAATAACAGAAAAGAGTGAGAAATAAAATACGATTGTATATGGTTTTTCACGGGTGCTTAATGCTCTTACACATGTATAAGCAGATGCGGCAAATATACCAGAAAATAATCCTGCAATTGATGGAATGACTGAAGAAGAAAATTCTGGTTTAACGATGAGAAGCATTCCAAATATTGCAATAATCATCGCTGAAATTTGGTATTTATGAACTTTTTCATGTAAAAATATTAAACTTAGGACGATGGTCCAAAATGGATTTAACTTCATTAACGTATCTGCATCACTTAATACCATATGATCAATAGCATAAATATTAAGTAAAACACCTATAAGACCTAGGGTTGAACGTGTAATAAGTAATGGTTGACTACTTAATTTTCCAAACATAGGTTGCTTATATTTATATATATAAAATAATGGTATAAACATGGCTACAAAATTTCTAGCTAGTGATTTTTGAAATACAGGCAGATCTCCAGCTAGTCTGAAAAATACTGACATAAAACTAAAACCTACAGCAGAAATTAAAATAGCAATAATACCTTTTACTTTTGGATTCAATATTATCGCCTCGATCCTATATGATTAACGTAATTATATTAGCATATAAATAAAAGATATGCATAAATCCTTGCAAAGTATCAGGGGAGCAGTTAAAATAAAAACGCGAACAAACGTTCGATTTAAAGTTTACATCTAGAATCATTTAGACTACAATATGAATATTTTATATAAATATAGTTTATTTATAAATAAACGCAGTGGTCTTGTAAATCGCTAATAAACCGTAAATGACTATTTTTGACTAAAAAGCAAGCAAAGAAGCTTGAAAAAAATTTTTTTATTCAGAATAAATGACTTTAATGACGTAGTGATGCACTTTCTAATTAATATCTTCATTTTCGTCATTAATTTTTAACTTTCATTAAACATTTGACTTATGTATAATGAAACACAGAATATAGTATTGATTTTAAAAACCAAACACTATATATAGTGTTTGGTATGAAAATTGATGCTGTAGAATATAATCATTTTAATGCAATATGACACTACATTTGATAATAAATAACTGTAATTGAAGTAAACAGTTACAAAAAATAGAATTTATCATTTGGTGTAATTTAAGTTTTAATCACTATATATTGTCGTTATCTATTTATAGATATAGTATCAAATTCAGACTTTTTTAAAATATTTAAAGGGTTTAGTATATTGAAAAGTCTACACTTCTAAAATAATAGTAGAGCCTTATATTTTAACTGATAATTGGGCACTATTGTTTAACGGTATTGAGAAGGTTGATGAAAGAAGGTGATCCAATGAAAGTAGTATATTATTCATTTTCTGGAAATGTTAGACGTTTTATTCATCGTGCAGAAATTCAAGATACACTAGAAATTACTCAAGATAATTGCACAGAACCAGTTAATGAACCATACATCTTAGTTACTGGCACTATCGGATTTGGTGAAGTGCCACAACCGGTTCAATCTTTTTTGCGTGTAAACCACTCTCAACTACAAGCGGTAGCTGCTAGTGGAAATCGAAATTGGGGACAAAATTTCGCTAAAGCAGGTCATACTATCTCAGAGGACTATCAAGTTCCTTTACTAATGAAATTTGAAGTACAAGGCACAAATAAGGACGTTATTGAATTTAAGGATAAGGTGGGTAATTTCAATGAAAACCATGGAAGAGAAGAAATACAATCATATTGAGCTGAATAATGAAGTTACAAAAAGAAAAGATAATGGCTTCTTTAATTTAGAAAAAGATCAAGAGTCTCTTAAAGTTTATCTTGAAGAAATTCATGATAAAATGATCTACTTTGATGATGAGATTGAAAGACTTCATTATTTAGTAGATAACCATTTCTACTTCGATGTATTTGAAAAGTATAGTGAAGCTGAGTTAAGAGAAATCACTGAGTTTGCTAAGTCCATTCATTTTCGATTTGCTAGCTATATGTCTGCTAGTAAGTTTTACAAAGATTATGCTTTAAAAACGAATGACAAGCGTCAATTTTTAGAGGACTACAACCAACACGTAGCAATTGTTGCACTTTATTTAGCTAATGGTGACATGAAACAAGCCAAACAGTTTATTTCTGCAATGGTTGAACAACGATACCAACCAGCCACACCTACATTTTTAAATGCTGGTAGAGCGAGAAGAGGGGAACTTGTTTCATGTTTCTTATTAGAAGTTGATGATAGTCTAAACTCTATTAACTTTATTGATTCAACAGCTAAACAATTAAGTAAAATTGGTGGCGGTGTTGCTATCAATTTATCTAAACTTCGTGCTCGTGGTGAGGCAATCAAAGGTATTAAAGGTGTTGCTAAAGGAGTATTACCTGTAGCTAAAGCGTTAGAAGGTGGGTTTAGTTATGCAGACCAATTAGGTCAACGTCCAGGTGCTGGGGCAGTCTATTTAAATATTTTCCATTACGATGTTGAAGAATTTTTAGATACTAAAAAAGTAAATGCAGATGAAGAATTACGTTTATCTACAATTTCAACAGGTCTGATTGTTCCTTCAAAATTCTTTGATTTAGCTAAAGAGGGTAAAGAATTCTACATGTTTGCACCGCACACTGTAAAGCAAGAATACGGCGTAACGTTAGATGATATTGATTTAGAAAAGTATTACGAAGATATGGTTGCTAATTCAAATATTGAGAAGAAGAAAAAAGATGCACGTGAAATGTTAAATATGATTGCACAAACTCAATTACAATCAGGATATCCATATCTCATGTTTAAAGATAATGCGAATAAAGTTCATGCAAACTCTAATATTGGTCAAATTAAAATGAGTAATTTGTGTACAGAAATTTTCCAATTACAAGAAACATCAATTATTAATGACTATGGCACTGAAGATGATATTAAACGAGATATTTCTTGTAATTTAGGTTCATTAAATATCGTGAATGTAATGGAATCTGGAAAGTTCAGAGACTCTGTTTATACAGGTATGGATGCACTAACAGTAGTAAGTGATGAAGCTAATATTCAGAATGCTCCAGGCGTTAAAAAGGCAAACAGTGAATTACATTCAGTTGGTTTAGGTGTCATGAATTTGCATGGATATTTAGCTAAAAATAAAATTGGTTATGAATCTGAAGAAGCTAAAGATTTTGTAAATATCTTCTTTATGATGATGAATTATTATTCCATTGAACGTTCAATGGAAATTGCTAAAGAACGTGGAGAAAAATACCAAGGCTTTGACCAATCGGATTATGCTAATGGTAAATATTTTGAATTCTACACTTCTCAGGAATTCCAACCTAAATTTGAAAAGGTATGTCAACTGTTTGATGGATTCTTCATTCCAACATCTAAAGATTGGAGAGAATTACAAGAAAAAGTAGAACATTATGGACTTTATCATGCATATAGACTTGCAATTGCGCCTACACAAAGCATCTCTTATGTCCAAAATGCAACAAGTTCTGTGATGCCAATTGTTGATCAAATCGAACGTCGTACGTATGGTAATGCAGAAACGTTCTATCCTATGCCTTTCTTATCACCAGAAACAATGTGGTATTACAAATCTGCATTTAACACGGATCAAATGAAATTGATTGATTTAGTGTCAACGATTCAAACACATGTTGACCAAGGTATTTCTACCATTCTATATGTGAATTCAGAGATTTCTACACGTGAACTTTCAAGATTATATGTTTATGCTCACTACAAAGGCTTAAAGTCTCTTTACTACACACGTAATAAATTATTAAGTGTTGAAGAATGTACAAGTTGTGCAATTTAATTAAGTTAGTAAAATCAAACTAAAACATTGTGATTTTAACCAATGAGTTCGTTTTTAAATTTTATTGCTCATTGGTTTGAATTCTCTATAACTTACGTATATGACAGGAGGATTTTAATGAAAGCAGTTAACTGGAATACCCAAGAAGATATGACGAATATGTTCTGGCGTCAAAATATCTCACAAATGTGGGTAGAAACAGAATTTAAAGTTTCAAAAGATATAGCAAGTTGGAAAACTTTATCAGATTCTGAAAAAGAAACGTTTAAAAAAGCATTAGCAGGGTTAACAGGTTTAGATACGCATCAAGCAGATGATGGTATGCCATTGATCATGCTCCACACGACAGACTTAAGAAAAAAAGCTGTATATTCGTTTATGGCAATGATGGAACAAATACATGCTAAAAGCTACTCACACATTTTTACCACATTACTTCCATCTAGTGAAACAAACTATTTGTTAGATACATGGGTTATTGAACAACCTCATTTAAAATATAAATCAGATAAAATTATTGAAAATTATCACAAACTTTGGGGTAAAGAAGCGTCGATTTTCGATCAATATATTGCGAGAGTTTCAAGTGTTTTTTTAGAAACCTTCTTGTTCTATTCAGGTTTCTATTATCCCCTTTATCTTGCGGGTCAAGGTAAAATGACTACATCTGGTGAGATTATACGTAAAATTCTATTATTAGATGAGTCTATTCACGGTGTATTTACTGGTTTAGATGCACAAAGTTTACGTAATGAATTATCCGAAAGTGAAAAGCAAAAAGCTGATCAAGAAATGTATAAGTTATTAAACGAACTTTACGATAATGAAGTTTCTTATACTCACTTATTGTATGATGATATTGGTCTAACTGAAGATGTTCTAAACTATGTATGTTATAATGGTAATAAAGCATTATCAAACTTAGGATTTGAACCATATTTCGAAGAACGTGAACTTAATCCTATTATTGAAAATGCATTGGACACATCTACTAAGAATCATGACTTCTTCTCAGTCAAAGGTGATGGCTATACGTTAGCGCTAAACGTTGAGGCTTTACAAGACGAAGACTTTATCTTTGATAAATAGATGACATTCATTTAAAAGGAGATTCCTATTAAAATTGATAGGAGTCTTCTTTTTGTGTGAAATGTTATAAATATGAATAACAGCCATGTATTACGAATGGTTATATATAAATACTTATTAAAGAAATTTCAAAAAACATGAAAAGATATTGTAAAAAGATAGTATTATCTATAATATTAATGATAATCATTATCATTTAAGTTAGGTTATTACCTTCCGCATCAATCATATTTAGCAAGGAGAATGACTAATGAAATTTATATTTAAAGGTTATGCCTTATTTATTTTATTAGTGATTTTAATTGTTGTCTCTTTATTTATAGGGGTGAGTCAGCTCTCTATATTAGATATTTTCCTTTTAAATGATGAGCAAAAGAATATTTTGTTCTCAAGCGGTATCCCTAGAACGGTTAGTATCCTCCTTTCAGGAAGTTTACTCGCTTTAGCAGGATTAATTATGCAACAGATGATGCAAAATAAATTTGTAAGTCCAACCACAGCTGGCACTATAGAATGGGCGAAATTAGGTATTTTAATGTCACTTTTATTCTTTCCAAATGGTCACATTTTAATCAAATTATTGTTTGCTGTTGCTTTAGGTATTATTGGAACGTTTTTATTTGTCCGATTAATTAATCTTATACGTGTAAAAGAAGTCATTTTTGTTCCACTCTTAGGTATTATGATTGGTGGAATTGTATCCAGCTTTACCACATTTGTAGCGTTGAGAACAAATGCCTTACAAAGTATTGGGAACTGGTTAACTGGTAACTTTGCCATTATAACGAGTAGTCGTTATGAAGTGTTGTATCTCACTATCTCTTTACTTATTCTAGCGTTTATTTTTGCAAATCATTTTACAATTGCAGGTATGGGAAAAGACTTTAGTCATAACTTGGGTGTAAGTTATGAAAAAATCATTAATATCGCGTTATTTATAACAGCAATGCTAACAGCTTTAGTAGTTGTTACAGTGGGGACTTTACCATTTTTAGGTTTAATTGTACCGAATATTATCTCTATTTATAGAGGTGATCATTTAAAAAATACATTACCACACATGTTTGGTACGATTTTTGTTTTAATTGCTGATATTATTGGCAGAATAATTGTTTATCCTTATGAGATTAATATTGGATTAACGATAGGAGTATTTGGCACAATTATTTTCCTAATCTTGCTAATGAAAGGTAGGAAAAATTATGCTAATGAGCTCTAACAAAAAAATAAGTATGCTAGTCGTTATTGCAATTTGTATGGCTATATTTTATTTGTTAGTAGGTTTAGATTTTAATATATTTGAATATCAATTCCAAAGTCGTTTAAAAAAATTCATTCTTATTCTAATTGGTAGGTGCAACGATAGGAACCTCAGTAGTTATTTTTCAATCTATTACTACAAACAGATTATTAACACCTTCTATTATGGGACTCGATTCAGTATATTTATTTGTCAAAGTGTTACCCATTTTTTTATTAGGTGAGCAAGCAACCGTAGTCACAAACATCTATCTTAATTTTTTAATAACTTTGATTGCAATGGTGTTATTTTCATTACTATTATTTCAAGTCATATTTAAACTTGGTCACTTTTCAGTTTATTTTATACTATTAGTCGGCGTGATATTAGGAACATTCTTCCGTAGTATTACAAGTTTTTTCCAACTCATAATGAACCCGGAATCTTTCTTAGCGGTTCAAAATGTCATGTTTGCTAGTTTTGATGCATCAAATTCTAATTTAGTAATTGTATTAGGCATCTTGTTAGTGGTTTTAATTGCTGTAACAATTGTACTTCGTCCTTATTTAGATGTGCTTTTATTAGGAAGAGCGCAGGCGATTAATTTAGGTGTATCTTATAAAAATATGATGCGGTTATTACTTATTTTGGTTGCTTTACTTGTCTCTATATTTACTGCATTAATAGGTCCTGTAACATTTCTTGGTTTATTAACAGTCAACTTAGCACACGAATTTATGAAGACGTATGAACACAAATTTATTTTACCGGCAACAATATTATTCAGCTGGATTAGTTTATATATGGCACAGTGGGTAATTGAAAATCTATTTGAAGCAACAACTGAATTCAGTTTGATAGTGGATTTAGTTGGTGGTAGTTACTTCATTTACTTACTTGTTAAAAGGAGAAGTGCAAATTGATTCAAATTCAAAATTTAGACAAAATGATAGACAATAAACCTATTTTAAGAGATATTAGCGTTGATATTGAAAAGGGAAAACGGAATTCATTAATAGGACCTAATGGTGCTGTTAAAAATACATTATTATTTGCTATTAGTCGTTTATGTAACTATGAAAACGGCGCAATTTCGATTGAAGGCAAAGTACTTTCAGATTATAAAACTGATGATTTGGCTAAAAAATTAAGTATTTTAAAGCAATCCAATCACACTGAAATGAATATTACTATTGAGCAATTGGTTAACTTTGGTCGTTTTCCATATTCAAAAGGTCGAATGAAGAAAGAAGACTACGACAAAGTAGAGTATGCTCTAGATTTATTACAACCGCAAGAAATTAAAAGTCGTAATATAAAAACACTATCTGGAGGGCAGTGACAGCGTGCATATATTGCTATGACGATAGCACAAGATACTGATTATATATTATTTGATGAACCTTTAAATAATTTAGATATGAAACATTCAGTACAAATAATGCAAACGTTACGAGATTTGTGTCGTAAATGAAATAAAACAATCATTATTGTATTACACGATGTTAATTTTGCTTCTTATTATTCAGACAATATTGTCGCGCTTAAACAAGGTGAAACAGTCAAAGCTGATGTTAAAGATAATGTTATTCAGCCTGACATATTGAAAAAATTATATGAAATGGAAGTTCGTGTAGAAGAGATAATAGGACAACGTATTTGTCTTTATTATGATGAAGCTACTTTTGACTCAGTTGAGTTTTAGATATTTAGACGTATAGTCAAAGGGGTGATACATACAAAAGATAAAAAGAAAAGTTTAAATGTAACTTTGCATTTAGGTCAAGTTTTATTAAGGAGTAGTACGAATTAATAAAACTGTCTTATTTTTATTATTATCTTTAGTTTTAAGTTTTATCTGCTTGTAGTAATAGTTTGAATAAAAATGGTTTAGATTCTAAATATCAAAATAGTGATTCAAGAGATACTGTAAAAATCAAGAATAATTTTGAAGCAAGCGGTAAAGAACGTGATGGTAGTGATGCTAAAGAAATATGTAATACTGTCAAAATTCCAAAGAATCCTAAAAATGCCGTAGTATTAGATTATGGTGCACTTGATGTGTTAAAAGAATTAGGTGTTGCAAATAAAGTAAAAGGTTTGCCAAAAGGAGAAAATAATCAATCTTTGCCTAAATTTTTAGATGAGTTTAAAGATTATAAGTATATCAATACAGGGAATTTAAAAGAAGTGAACTTTGATAGAATTGCGTCAGCTAAAGTGGAAGTTATCTTCATTTCAGGAAGAACAGCTAATCAAAAAAATTTAGATGAATTTAAAAAAGCTGCAAAAAATGCCAAAGTAGTATATGTAGGTGCAAGTGAAGATAACTTAGTTAATTATATGAAAAGAAATACAGAGAATTTAGATAAAATCTATGACAAAGAAGATAAAGCCAAAAAGATTTCTGAAATGAAAGATAAAACTAAAAGCTTTGATAAGAAAGTAATGTACTTATTGGTAAATGAAGGTGAATTATCAACGTATGGCCCAGGAGGAGACGATTTGGTGGTTTATTATTTGACTTATTAGGGTTTAAACCTGCTGATAAAAAGGTAAGCAATAGTCCGCATGGTCAAAACATAAATAATGAATATATTAACAAACAAAATTCGGATGTTATATTAGCTATGGATCGTGGTTCAGTTGTAGGTGGTAAATCAACAATTAATCAAGTTCTAAAAAATAAAGTTATTAAAAATGTATAAGCAATTAGAAGTAAAAATGTTTATGAATTAGATCCAAAACTATGGTACTTCTCTTCGGGTTCTTCAACAACTACTATCAAACAAATTAATGAATTCAATAAAGTAATTCATTAATTTGAAAAATAATTTTATAAAAAGAGAAAATAAGATTGAACGAAAGTTTTAAATAAGTGAATGGACCATTGATATAAAAAGAGCTACTAAACTGATTTTTTATGAAATTCAGTTTAGTAGCTATCATACTATAATAAACGTATCAGCATATTTTTCTATACTTCGAAGTATAAATGGTAGTGAAAATTTACATCTACTATTAAATTGGGCTCCACAGGGTGGGCATCTTTCGAACATCATATAATCATAAATACTCATTTCATACTGACACATAATAGCCTTTTCATCAAATTCATCTTCAGCCCATCTTTGTATTGGATGAGACTTATGTTCATTGTGACATTTATAACAAGGATAATATTTATTACAGCATTTGAATTTGATAGCTATAATATCTGAAGGTGAATGGTAATGTTTACATATAGTATCTTTATCAATGAATGAACCATATACCTTTGCCATAAGAAGTACCTCCTTGATGAGATTAGTCTTTAGGATGTTCACCAATAATGCGTACTTCTGTGTTTAACTCCACATCGAATTTTTCTTTCACTGTTTTTTGTACGTGATGAATTAAGTTTTCATAATCTGTGGCAGTACCATTATCGACATTAACCATAAAACCAGCATGTTTAGTTGATACCTCCACCCCACCAATTCGATGTCCTTGTAAATCAGAATCTTGGATTAGCTTACCTGCAAAGTGACCTGGTGGTCGTTGGAATACACTACCACAAGATGGGAATTCCAAAGGCTGTTTAGATTCACGACGTTTTGTTAAATCGTCCATTTTAGCTTGTATATCCTTTAGTTGTCCAGGTTCTAATGTGAAAGCTGCTTCTAATACTACTAGATGTTTTTTCTGTACAATACTATTGCGATAATCGAGCTCTAATTCTTCGGTAGTGAGTTTTAACAATTCTCCTTTTTCGTTTACACATAAAGCGTGATCGATGAAATCTTTAATTTCTCCACCATAAGCGCCTGCGTTCATAAACACAGCGCCACCAATCGAGCCAGGTATGCCACAAGCGAATTCTAGACCAGTCAAAACATGATCACGCGCAACTCTTGAAACATCAATAATGGCAGCGCCACTTCCTGCAATAATGACATCATCAGAAGTTTCAATGTGATTAAGTGAAAGTAAACTTAAAACGATACCTCGAATACCGCCTTCACGAATAATAATATTTGATCCATTACCTAAATATGTAACAGGTATTTCATTTTCGTATGCAAATTTTACAATAGCTTGTACTTCTTCATTTTTAGTAGGTGATAAATAGAAATCTGCCTCTCCGCCAGTTTCTGTATAAGTGTAACGTTTAAGAGGCTCATCTACTTTAATAATATCACTAGGGATAATTGATTTTAATTCGCTTAAGATGTCGTTTTTATTCAACGTTTTGAACATCCTTTCTCATCTTCTTAATATCACTATTATTATATCAACTTTAAAAGTTATTTGCGAAATTTGAATATATTAAATAACCATTATATATACTTTAAGTGTGACTCTGTTTAATAATAGTTATGAAAAACCAAATTAACTTGATTGCTTATTAAGTTTTTCGAAAAAACTTTGCTTCTGATTCTCATACGCACGAATGTATTGTACATGTTCTAAAATACTTTTTTTCTTAGCTAAAAAGCGTTGTGCGATATTGTTATCATTGGATAATAAATTATCTACATTTTGATACTGTCTAAAAATTGGTGTGTTTAATTGAATAATATGTAGTCGTACCTCTTGTTTTAAGTCATGCAAGTTATTGAAACGAGCCATGACTACTTTTTTATTATAGGAGTGATGCAAGCGATAGAATCCAGCATAGTTTAAACGTTTTTCATCTAAGGATGTGATGTCATGTAAATTATTGACACCTACGAGAATATCTATAATTGGCTCAGTGTCATAATTGAAATGACGAGTTCCACCAATATGTTGAGTATATTTCACTGGAGAATCTAACAAATTAAATAAAACGTTTTTAATATTTTCATACTCTTTAATAAAAGGTTCTATAGCTTTTTTTTTGGATTAATGGTTGGACATATGGGTACATGTGAAACTCCTTAAAACATTTTGATAATTTTTCACAATAAAATCCACCATACTATAACATAATTTATTTTCATAATAAATACGTTTATGTATAATGTTTAGTGATAAGGAGTGCAAATATGAAGAAATTACTATTTATCACATTAATTGTTACTTTTATGTTAGCTTTGACTGCTTGCGGTAATGAAACTAAAAAGGATTTTCATGATTTTTCTAATACATATAAAGACGTAAAACAGAAACAAAAAAATGTAGAAGAAATTATGGATAAAATACATTTAAAAGAATTAGATAATTTAAGTAAAACTGATACAACTGATAAAAATAAAAAGGAATTTATTGCACTTCAAAAGGATATTAATAACTATTTGATGCCGGAATTTAAAAAATATAAAAACTCAACAAAACATTTACCAGCTAAAACAAATGAAGTTAGAGATTTAAGAGCCAAATACTTAAATACTGTCAAGGACAAAGAAGCATCAATTAAAGATTTAAAATTATTTGTTGATTTATGTAATCGTTCTATAAAAGATAACGAAGATATCTTAGATTATACGAAGCTATTTGAAAAGAATAGATCAGAAGTCGAATCTGATATTAATAAAGCGACAAACCGGGATGATGCGAATCAATTAAAATCTAAATTAGAAGATAACAATAAACAGTTAAAAGCAACTGCGAAAAAGTATTTAGATTCTTCAACAACGAATTCTGATTCGGCACAAGAAGCAATTAAAAATCATATTTCACCACTTATAGAAAAGCAAATTACCGAAATTAACCAAACAAATATCTCTGATCAAAATGTCGATAATGCTAGAAAAAATGCTATAGAGATGTATTACAGTTTACAAAACTATTATGATACAAGAGTAGATACAATTAAAGTGAGTGAAAAATTATCTAAAATTGATGTTAATCAATTGCCAAAAGAAGGAAAAGATATCTCTAAAATGGATAAATCATTTAATAGAGATTTTAAACAGTTAAAACAAAATGTTAATTAGATGGTATTTGAATAAAATAAAAAATGATGGTTAACATTACACAGAAGAGTGTGTATAATTATACCCACTGATATGATTTTGGGATATGAATATCACGCATATGCTCATAAATGTGATAATTATTTTAGAGGTGAATAGAATGGCTATTAAGCTGAGTTCAATTGACCAGTTTGAACAAGTCTTAGAAGAAAACAAATATGTTTTTGTATTAAAACACAGTGAAACTTGTCCAATTTCTGCAAATGCGTATGATCAATTCAATAAGTTTTTATATGAAAGAGATATTGATGGTTATTATTTAATCATTCAACAAGAACGTAAATTATCGGACTATATTGCAGAAAAAACAAATGTAAAACATGAATCTCCACAAGCCTTCTACTTTGTAGACGGTGAAATGAAGTGGAATGCCGATCATGATGATATTAACGTTTCTCAACTTGCTCAAGCTGAGGAATAATTTAAAACTTAAAATTTAAACACAGCTTGTCATAGATGTCAGTAAAAGACCATTTGTGGCAAGCTTTTCGTATGCTATGAAAATTTTAATGAATGTATGTATAATGTGGTAATGAGTAAGTTGTTAACTTAAAAACATCTATTAATATTATATAAGTAGTCGAGATGAGTCCCAATCTAAAAAATGACTTATCATTATTATGTATTTAGTAAAAAATTCATTATTGTTAAAGAGAAAAATATAAGGTGGTTAAGACAATGAAAGTTTTAGTAGCCATGGATGAGTTCAATGGAATTATTTCTAGTTATCAAGCGAATAGATATGTTGAGGAAGCGGTAGCGAGTCAAATTGAACACGCAGATATTGTACAAGTTCCGTTATTTAACGGACGTCATGAATTAATGGATTCGGTATTTCTTTGGCAATCAGGAAGTAAGTATCGCGTGACTGTTCATGATGCTGATATGAATAAGGTTGAAGCGGTGTATGGTCAGACAGAATGCGGTATGACTGTTATTGAAGGTAACTTGTTTTTAAATGGTGACAAGCCTATTGAACAACACTCAAGTTATGGATTAGGTGAAATCATAAAAACATCGTTAGACAATCATGCGCAACATATTGTCATTTCACTTGGAGGCATTGATAGCTTTGACGGTGGGGCAGGCATGCTTCAAGCTCTGGGTGCAAAATTTTATGACGATGAGGCGCAAATTGTTGATGTGAGTAAAGGTGCTTACATAATTAAATATATTAGACGCATCGATTTGTCGGGAATACACCCTAAACTGTCAGATGCTCATATTCAACTTATGTCTGATTTCTCTAGTCGTTTATATGGTAAGCAAAGTGAAATCATGCAAACATATAAAACATATGGTATAACTTACAATGAAGCTGCTGAAATCGATAATTTAATTTGGTATTTTAGTGAATTATTTAAAAGTGAACTTAAATTGGCAATGGGACCAATCGAACGTGGTGGTGCCGGAGGTGGTATAGCCGCTGTATTACACAGCTTATATCAAGCTGAAATTTTAACAAGCCATGAGTTAGTCAATCAAATCACTCATTTAGAGCATTTAATCCAGCAAGCAGATTTAATTATTTTTGGAGAAGGTTTAAAGGAAAAAGATCAAATTCTTGAAACGACGACTTTACGTATTGCTGATTTAGCACAAAAACATCACAAGCCTTCTATTGCAATTTGTGCTACAAGTGATAAATTTGATTTATTTGAATCGCAAAAAGTGACAGCAATGTTTAATACTTTTATTGATATGCCTGAAACATATACTGATTTTAAAATGGGTATTCAAATTAGACACTATACTGTGCAAGCACTCAAGCTATTAAAAACCAACTTTAATCTTTAACTTAATTATTTGAAAGAATATGAAAAAACCATCGTAAGTACATCTAGTATATATACTTACAATGGTTTCTTTTTATTATGTTTTATGAATCATATTTTTTAGCTACTTCTTCAGCGATACCAACGACAACTTGAACTGCTTTTTCCATAACATCGATAGATGCATATTCAAATGGACCATGGAAGTTGCCACAACCTGTAAAGATATTAGGTGTAGGTAAGTCCATAAATGATAATTGGGAGCCATCAGTACCACCTCGAATAGGTTCTGTATTAGGCTCAATATTTAAACGGGCAAAAACGCGCTTAGGGATATCAATAATATGTGGGAGAGGCTTAATTTTTTCTGCCATATTATAGTATTGGTCGTGTATATCTACTTTAATTGGATTATCTCCAAAGTGATTATTGATATCATCACGAATTTCCAATATACGTTTTTTTCTTATATCAAATTGCTGTCTATCATGATCACGAATAATATATTGAAGTGTTGCTTTTTCAACATTACCCTCAAATTTCATTATATGATAAAAGCCTTCATAACCTTCAGTACGTTCAGGGACTTCTTGAGCAGGTAGCAAACTGTTAAATTGTTGGCCTAGGCTAATAGCATTGACCATAGCATTTTTAGCAGAACCGGGATGAACATTAACACCGTGACATGTGACAGTAGCTTCAGCAGCATTAAAGCTTTCAAACTGAAGTTCACCAAATTGACTTCCATCCATTGTGTAAGCAAAGTCAGCATTGAAACGTGCTACATCAAATTTATGAGGACCTCTTCCAATTTCTTCATCAGGAGTAAAACCGACTCGAATCGGGCCATGACTAATTTCAGGGTGTTCAATTAAATATTTGAGTCCCTCCATAATCTCTACAACTCCAGCTTTATCATCAGCACCTAATAATGAAGTGCCATCAGTAATCATTAGTGTATGACCGACATTTTGCTTTAATTCTGGAAAGACATCTGGGTGGAGTATGCGGTTTGTTTCACCGAGTTTGATAGCTTGTCCATCATAATTATCGATAATATGCGGGTTGACATTTGAAGTATTAAAATCAGGTGATGTATCAACGTGTGCTAAAAAACCAACCGTAGGCACATGATTTTCAATATTACTCTCTAAAGTTGCAAATAAATAGCCATACTCATCTACATCAGTCGTAAGCCCAAGCTCTTGAAGTTCACTTTCTAGTAAGCGCAGTAAATCCCATTGCTTATTTGTAGATGGCGTAGATTGAGATTTTGGGTCTGATTGAGTATCAATTTTTACATATCTTGTTAATCTGTCGATAATTTGTTGTTTCATAAGAAGACATCCCCCTTATAGTTATACTCTATTATTCATGTTATAGGATTTTTTATAAGTTTTACCTTTAATTTTACCATATTGATGTTTAATACGTGTATAGATAAAGTAGACGATTTCAGATACGAGTATACCGAATGCAATCGCACCTGAAATAAGTGTTACCTCTAGAAAAGTATTAACAGCATTAGTATATTGATTTGATACTAAAAAACGAGTTGCTTCATAGGCTGCACCACCAGGTACTAAAGGTATAATTCCTGGAACTATAAAAATGATTACAGGTTGTTTATATCGTCTGCTCATAGTATGACTCATTAGTCCCAAGATTAAACTTCCTAAGAAAGAAGCGCCTACTTTACCTAAGTCCAATCCCACAGTCATTTGGTAAATCGTCCATGCTACTGCTCCTACAAAACCACACGCTAGTAGTAGCTTTTTAGGCGCATTGAAAATAATTGAAAAAAGGACTGTGGCAATGAAACTAATGATAAAGTGTATTAAATAAATGAACATTTTGAACAGCCTTTCTTATAATAATAGTAATACAATTGCGACACCGGCACCGATAGCAAATGCAGTAAGTGCAGCCTCAACGCCACGGGACATACCAGCCAATAATTCACCTGCTAATAAATCTCTTATCGCGTTGGTAATTAAGATTCCAGGTACCAGTGGCATAACACTAGCGATGGTAATGATATCTTGGTTCTTAGCGATTCCGAGTTTAATAAAAATTGCCGCAATACTAATCACGACAGCAGATGCTACAAATTCAGAAAAGAATTTAATTTGAATATATTTTTGAACAAAACTAAAAGTTAAAAATGCAGCACCTCCGGCGATACAAGCAATCCATGCGTCAGATGCGACGCCTCCGAACATGAACAGGAAAAAACCACATGCAATGAATGCAGCGAGTAAATTCATTAAGAAAGAATATTGAAGAGATGCACGTTTAAGGTGAAGTAACTCATTTTTGGCTTCATCGATAGTAAGTTGATTGCTAGAAATTTTACGCGAGAGACTATTAGTTAAAGCAATTTTTTCTAAGTCTGTTGTACGTTCACGGATTCGAATAAGCCTTGTACTCGTACGATCGTTTAATGAAAAAATAATTGCTGTCGATGTTACAAAACTATATGTATCATGTAAGCCATAACTGTGTGCGATACGATTCATGGTATCTTCAACACGATACGTTTCAGCACCCGCTTCTAGTAGGATGCGCCCAGCAATTAAAACTACATCAATCACCTTATTCTCATCAATGATAGTGATTGAATCAGACACCCCACTTCACCTCCAATAACAATTTTATTTTTATGAACAATTGAAGTTTACAACTTGATTACTTAACTTTCAATAGACATTATTATTTTGACAAAAGATAATATTGAATGATTATTGAAAATAAATATTTAAATAAGTAAAAAACTGCTATACGTTAATGTAACGTAATCAAAAAGTGATTAATTATACATTAATGATAGCAGTTAGATTCCTTACTTTATAATTTAACAATAGGGTTAAACATGACTTTATTTCGTCCTTCACTTTTAGCAACATGTACCATATCATCAGCATCTTTAAACACTTTACGTTGAGATTTACGATCATCTTGTGTTAGGTAGCCAACGCCGATAGATACAGAAAGTTTAATAACTTCTTTATTAGGTAAATGGAAAGATGATTTTTCAACACCAGATCGTATATTTTCTGCTAATTTAACACTTTGATCTAATGTGTAATTTCTAATAATAACAGAAAATTCCTCGCCACCATTTCTGAATATTTTAAATTGATTTGGCACATAATTTTTTAAAAGCTGTGACATTTGTTTAAGTACAGCATCGCCTGATTGGTGTGAGTAATTGTCATTTACATCTTTGAAACCATCAATATCAATAAGTAGTAGTGCTAAACTTTGATTTTTTTCTTCAGCTTTACTTGAAACGTCATTCAAGTGTCTGTCAAATTCTTTAACGTTACCTAAACCTGTAAGATAATCATACTTATCTTCATTTTCATAGCGATTAACTAACGAAAAGAAATGCCAAATATCTACAAAAGTAATAGCAGATGCAATTGTTATGGTGAAAGAGATAGGAATTAACACTAGTATCTCAATCAAGTCATAAATAGGGCTGAATAACGCAAGGAATAACAATATAATGATACTTATTAGATTTAAAATAAGTAAGGAAATGATATCATTTTGCTTTAAAAATGGTCCTATTGCACTAACAATACCCGCAATCACTACCAAAGTAATGCCATAAATAATTGAATTTCCAAAGATAAATACATCTACTAAGCTAACTATAAAAGCAGAAGCTAATGTGTAAATCATATTTGTATATCGCCCTAAAAATAACAATGGTACAAATGTTAAGTGTACGAGATATGCATTTTGAAATGGAATAGGGTATGCAGCTAAGAGTAAAGAAACGAGTGTCATTAAAACTGTTACGTATTCTTTAGAGAAAATCATTCTTTTATTCTCAGAATACTGTAGTCTGTGAAATAAATATATACCTGCAACCATGACAGATATGTTATATATGATTGCTTCAAACATTTCTATACCGACTCCTTCATTAACCATTAGCTATTGTAAGTGAAAACTTACAATTTGTCATCACTTAGTAGTAGAAAATCGATACAAACAATGGTATTTGATGTTAAAATAGTTTCTTAAATGGTATGATAGAAAAAATGTATACCGATAAAGAGGACTACGGAGATGACAATTTTTAAGAAACGGTCATTAATAAACACTAAATATTAGGTGAATGATTGGAAAGAATGTTTCGAACATTCGAGTTGAAATTTTACAAATAAAAGCTTTCTCTTTAAACGACAATTTGTATAATTATTATATAAACTCATAATGAAATTAAATTAAAGGTATGAGATCAATGTAAAAAGAAAATGTAATGACAGATTTAACAGTATTGATAACTTATTTAATGAAGGTGAACTGATGTATACACTACTACTTATTGCATTAACTATGATAGTCAGTTTAATAATTACACCTATTATTATTGCTGTATCTAAAAAATTAGACTTGGTAGATCGACCTAATTTTAGAAAAGTACATACTAAACCTATTTCTGTAATGGGAGGAACAGTCATATTATTCTCATTTTTAATAGGAATATGGTTAGGTCATCCTATTGAACGTGAAATTAAGCCACTTATTTTGGGAGCAATTGTGATGTACACGGTTGGCTTAATAGATGACATTTATGATTTAAAACCTTATATGAAACTTGCAGGACAAATCGTTGCAGCTTTAATTGTAACTTTATATGGCATTACGATTGACTTTATTTCTTTACCTATGGGTCCAACCATTCATTTTGGAATATTAAGTATACCGATAACAGTGATTTGGATTGTAGCTATAACTAACGCAATTAATTTAATAGATGGTTTAGATGGTCTTGCATCAGGAGTGTCAGCAATTGGACTAATGACCATAGGATTTATTGCCATTTTACAAGTCAATATCTTTATTATTATGATTTGTTGCGTACTTTTAGGTTCACTTTTAGGATTTTTATTTTATAATTTTCATCCAGCTAAAATTTTCTTGGGTGATAGCGGAGCATTAATGATTGGGTTTATAATAGGATTTTTATCTTTATTAGGTTTCAAGAATATTACATTTATTGCCTTATTCTTCCCTATAGTTATTTTAGCAGTTCCATTCATTGATACGTTATTTGCAATGATCCGTCGTATGAAAAATGGTCAACATATCATGCAAGCTGACAAATCACATCTACACCATAAATTATTAGCATTGGGTTATACGCATAGACAAACGGTGTTGTTGATTTATGCTATAGCAATTATGTTTAGTCTATCAAGTGTTATTCTTTATTTATCTCAGCCGCTTGGTGCTCTAATGATGTTTATTCTTATTGTGTTTACAATTGAATTAATCGTTGAATTTACTGGTCTAATTGACGATAGTTATCGACCAATTTTAAATTTAATTACTAAAAAGGATGATCATAAACAACATCACTATGATGAACAACAGCATCCAAAATCATAAGATATAGCAAAAGTACTATATTGAGTCTTGGACATTCATTCGCAATAATAAGAGATTGGAGCATAATTCCTCAGAAAAGTAGCAGTAAGGTGATTTTAATTAAAAATCATTTTTACTGCTACTTATCTATTCATATTAAATGACCTTTTGTTCTTGAGATGCTTTATTAACCTCGCTCTTAGATAAGCACAGTAATTTCAGGCCTTCGATCATAAATATTACTCATCTAAAAATAATTTTATACTAATATAGTTTGGAAAATAAATGCATTTCTCACAATTTAATTATTTGATGACCTAGGCTGAATATGTCCTAAATTCAGTGTAATTTTAAGTTTATATTTGATTTAAGACTTAATTCGTAGAAATATCAAATGGTAATAATTTAGACTCTTCTTCATTTAATTCATAGTTGCCTGAAGTTATGCGGCTTAAAAAATTGATAAAATTTTCATATTCATCTTTGACGACATCTATTCGGTAACTTACTTTATCAGTATAAAACTGATCTCTTAATAAATAAGTAGTAGATGCCAATTCGTATTCAAATTTACCTGTTTGATCATAATTTAATGTGACAGTGACAGGTATGGCTGGACGTAGTTCAACTCTCCCAATATCATAGATAACGTCTCTGACAGCACCTCTATATGCTTTTATTAAGCCACTGCCACCTAATTTAATACCTCCAAAATACCTTGTAACAACAACGCAAGCATTATGTATCTCAAGTTTTTTCAATATTTCTAACATTGGCACACCAGCAGTACCACTCGGTTCACCATCATCATTTGCTTTTTGAATGTTCATTTCAGGACCTACGGTATATGCGGAACAATTGTGGGTAGCATCTTTATGTTGTGTTTTGATTTCGTCTATAAATGATTTAGCTTCGTCTTCGGAATAAACTGGTTTGATATAAGCTATAAATCTAGATTTATTAACCACATTCTCGATGGAGTGGGCTTGTTTAATTGTAACAATTGTTTTTTCCATTTGTTTATGTCACCTACAATTCCGTTCATTTTCAATAATAATATTATACACATAACTTTACAGAGTCTAAATCCTTTAAATAAGATTTTCTTTTTCAAAAAATTATTGTATTATGGCAATGAGTATATTTGAGGAGGACTACTATGAAGATTGCAGTAATGACCGATTCTACAAGTTATCTACCGCAACTTATTATTGATAAATATAACATACCTGTTGCTTCATTAAGTGTTACTTTTGATGATGGCGTTAATTTTACTGAAAGTGATGATTTTTCAATCGATGACTTTTATAAAAAAATGGCGTCATCTAAAACAATTCCTACCACTAGTCAACCTGCAATTGGTGAATGGATTGAAAATTACGAGAAGTTAAGAGACCAAGGATACACTGATATTATAGTCATCAATTTATCTAGTGGTATTAGTGGAAGTTACCCATCCGCAACACAAGCTGGCGAAATGGTTGAGGGTGTGAACGTGCATACATTTGATACACGACTCGCTGCAATGATTGAAGGTAGCTTTGCAATCTATGCTAGTCAGTTAATTGAACAAGGACGTACGCCTGATGATATCATTCATGAATTAACAGAAATTAGAGAACAGATAGGTGCGCACCTTATTGTAGATGATTTAAAAAATTTACAAAAAAGTGGTCGTATTACTGGAGCACAAGCTTGGGTCGGGACTTTATTAAAGATGAAACCCGTTCTCTACTTTGAAAAAGATGGGAAAATATATCCAAAAGAGAAGGTACGTACTAAAAAACGTGCGCTTAAATCTCTAGAAATTAATATTTTCGAAGAAATTGAAGACTTGGAGGAAGTCACAGTATTTGTTATTAATGGAGATAAAACTGAAGACGGTAAGTCATTCGTAAAGCAATTAGAAGAAGAGCATCCAAATGTGCTTATTCAATATTGTGAGTTTGGTCCGGTTATTGCTTCTCACTTAGGATCTGGTGGTTTAGGATTAGGTTATTTCCCAAGAAAAATTGATATTAATTAATACAATATAAGATAGTCAGGAGCAATGATAAGAGTGAAGGTAGTGTTTTTACAGTAAAGTATTAGCACTATTTTGCTTATTCATATGTTTTAGGCTATTTTTTGAAAGTAGTGATACCAAATTAAATATTATGGCAAACTTGTTCATCCCTCAATACAATTAAGCGAGGAACACATTGCACGAGTTTCTAAAGGTGTAGTGATAAATGCTCACTTTTATCATTGTATCCAATGTGGTAATAAAGATAGTCAATACTTTATAAAATACTATTCTGAATTTGTGAAACAAAATATTGTTTATTGTCGCCGTTGTATTCATTTAGAAAGAATGGATAGCATCACTGACTATCGAATTATTAAAAGTGCTCAACAACCTTCGAGTGCTCATTACGAATTACCTTTCCAACTTTCTGAACAACAACAATACGCCTCAAAAGCTGTTGTAAAAGCAATAAAACGTGCTGAAAATTTATTACTATATGCAGTGACAGGCGCAGGTAAAACTGAAATGATGTTTGAAGGTATTCAAATAGCATGTCAAAAAGGACATAATGTAGCTATACTCTCACCAAGAGTAGATGTCGTGATTGAAATTAGTCAACGAATTAAGGATGCTTTTATGAATGAGCAAATTGATACTCTACATCAATCGAGTTCACAAAAATATAAAGGCCATTTTGTCATTGCTACAGTACATCAATTATTCTGTTTTAAAGATTAAAGATCACTTTGATACTATTTTTGTTGACGAAGTAGATGCTTTTCCGCTTTCAATGGACCGCAATTACAACAAGCGATTGTCTTTGCCTCAAAAAGTAAGCATACTCATATTTATATGACAGCTACCCCTCCACGTCATTTGTTAAATGCTTTTTCCACTAAAAGTATTATTAAACTTCCTGCACGTTTTCATAGGTATCCGTTACCTGTTCCAAACTTTAAATACTTTAAATTGAATCGACGAAGGAAGCAGTCTCAATTACTGAGTATTTTTAAAAAGCAACTTATTAATCAACGGTATACCTTAGTATTTTTTAATAATATTAAAGAAATGCACGAAACCTATCTTACTTATAAGAATGATATAGACAATTTAATATGTGTGCATAGTGAGGGTGCCCTAAGATTTGAAAAGGTAGAAGCTTTAAGAAGAGGTGAGCACGCAATTGTGTTTACAACGACGATACTAGAAAGAGGTTTTACTATGGCTAATCTTGATGTCATAGTTATCAACGCTGGTACTTTCGAAAAAGCATCTTTAGTTCAAATTGCTGGGAGAGTTGGGCGCAAACAGGTAGCTCCGACAGGTTTAGTACTATTCTTACATGAAGGTGTTAGTCTATCGATGATATTCGCAAAAAAGATATAGTTTCAATGAATCAACTTGGTAAAGAACGAGGATGGTTAGATGCGTAAGTGTATTCAATGTATGACACCCATTCATGAAGTGCTAAATGTTTATAATTTGTTTAACCTACCTCGATTGTTTTGTAATCAGTGTGAGGGAGATTGGGAAATGAGTCGTCTTTTAAATAAAGAAGAGAGATGTCCAAAATGTCTCAATATAAAAGTATCGTCTGAGTCACTGTGCTTCGATTGTCAGTTTTTAAAAAAGAAGTTCCATTTAATGGATCCACTTCATTGTGATTTTAAATATCAAGGAGTAATGAAAGAGCTGTTGCATCAATTTAAATTTATGCGTGATTATGATTTAGCGACAGTTTTTGCAAAAAAGTTAAAGTTACCTAAAACTTCTTATGATATAATTGTACCTATTCCTTCACCAATTGAACGTGATATTGAAAGTACATTTAATCCCGTTACCGCAAGATAAAATGAGTGTAAGTTATATAAATATTCTTGGAACAGATTTACGCCCAAAACAATCTGAATTAGGTAAAATAGAACGTGCGCAAGCGCCTAATCCTTTTTAAATTAGAGAGACAGAATATAATTTAGAAAATAAGACAATTTTACTCATTGATGATATTTATACAACCGGGTTAACAATACACCATGCTGGGTGTAAATTATTATCATCAAAAGTCAGAAAATTCAAAGTGTTTGCGTTTGCACGATAGAATAAACATGATAAAATATAAGTAAGCATTACCAATACAAAGAGGTTAAAGGAGAGATGGCTATGATTAGATTTGAAATTCATGGAGATAACCTCACTATCACAGATGCAATTCGCAATTATATTGAGGACAAAATTGGTAAGTTGGAACGTTACTTTAATAATGTGCCTAATGCTGTTGCACATGTAAAAGTTAAAACTTATTCTAATTCAACAACTAAAATTGAAGTTACTATTCCTTTAAAAGATGTCACATTAAGAGCTGAGGAAAGACATGACGATTTATATGCAGGTATTGATTTAATTACTAACAAATTAGAACGACAAGTTCGTAAATATAAAACACGTGTCAATCGTAAACATAGAGATCGTGGTGATCAAGATATATTTGTAGCCGAAGTTCAAGAAGCACAGCCAGAAGAGGTTAGTGGTGCCGAAGAACAACTAAATGATAGCGATATTGAAATTATTCGCTCTAAACAATTTAGCCTAAAACCTATGGATTCAGAAGAAGCGGTATTACAAATGAATCTTTTAGGACATGATTTCTTTATCTTTACCGATAGAGAAACAGATGGCACAAGTATTGTGTATAGACGTAAAGATGGTAAATACGGTCTTATCGAAACAACTGAATAATTATCTTTAAATAGATAAGAGAAGAATTGAGTTCTCATCAGTAGTTTAAGGAGATTTCTATCAAATTAGGGTAGAAATCTCTTTTTTTATTGGTTTTGGTAAATATTTACAACGTAAGTGTACTTTTTTAATTTCATTCACTTATATAAAAATGAAAATAATTAAGAATAGTACCTATTTACTATTTAAATTAAGTAGTTAAGGGAAATAAAGTACACAAATAATTCACTTTTATAGTAATATGACACTTGACTTTAAATTAATTTTTATACATATTAAAGATGTAAACAAATATTATATACTTTTTAAGTATTAATTTTTTGAAAGGAGTGATTTACCATGATGAAAATGTTTACTACATTTTCCACGTCTATTATTTTAATGTCAGTGGCATTATGCTTTGCGCCCGTCACTCATGCCAAAAATTCACCACCTTCTCAACCTGAATCAGCAATCTTGAGCCATTCAGATCTTTCGCCTCAATTAGGTAATCGTAGTGCCACTCCAGGTGATGATCCAACTAATCCAAATGATCCAATTCCGTCTCATTTTCCAAGTGTCAATAAGTATATTATTGATCACCATCTTCCTCATTCTAAAGTTGTGAAAGATCCACGTATGGATAGTTTACCTAAATTAGCATATAAGCACGGTACTTATATGGGTGTAGTTATCCATGAAGTAGGAGTAGATCACCAATCACTACAGCAATGGGTAGATAATATGTACAAAACATATACAACTGCTTTTGTGCATGCGTTTGTCGACAATAATGAAATCCATATCACAGCACCTTCTGAATATTACGTATGGGGGTGTGGAGCAAAAGCTAATCCATATTTTTATCAAATAGAAGTTGTACGTATGTACACGTTTGAAGATTTTGCAAAATCAGTTAATAATCAAGCGTGGTTAGCAGCTTATATGTTAAAACAAAATGGTATACCACCAATTCTTGCTGATGATAATGAAGGTAAAGGATCTGTAATAAGCCATAATGGTGTAAGTAGATATTGGGGCGGAACAGACCATGTTGATCCTATTGCTTATTATGCAAGATGGGGTTATGACATGCATCAGATGTTAGAACTCATCAAATATCATTATAACCATATGTAGAAATATATTTTATTTTACATAACCATTTTTCATTTAAAATAGATATAGAACTAAATTAGAAATTGTAATTACAAACTTCTAATTTAGTTCTTTTTTGTGTGCAAAATTATATACTGAGTCAAGTCCACCAAACTTTATGAATAATGGCTTTCTTCAAAGAGCGTTTTTAAACTCTGTTTAACAAGAATTGATAGACACATTAACAATGATGTGCTACTGTGACTTGACGATTAAATTCAATTATTTGTATTTATAATAGTTAAATTGGGCTATAAATAATTTATTAGTAAATTATTTATTTATCACGAGAAAAAATTGTTTGTAACGTGTTAAAATAAATATGTTGCTAATTGATAGGATTTCAATTGAAGAATGATTTCATTTATATTGTGTATCAATCAAAACAAATGAAGTATTAAAATGTCCATGATTAATGATATATTTGTGAAGGGGAATCATCTTATTTAACTAAGACAATTGAGTATATAAGTATTATTTTAACGTTATAAATGATAAGATAAATTGTTGTAAGCTAAACAATTTTAGCTAAAGGAGCGACACATGTAATGGGATTTTTATCGAAAATTGTTGACGGCAATAAAAAAGAAACGAAACGCTTAAGTAAATTAGCAGATAAAGTACTTGCACTCGAGGAAGATACTGCATTATTTACTGATGAAGAAATTCGAGAAAAAACAAAGGCGTTTCAAAAAGAATTATCAGAAATTGAAGATGTAAAAAAACAAAATGATTATTTAGATAAAATATTACCTGAAGCATATGCACTTGTGCGTGAAGGATCAAAACGTGTATTTAACATGATTCCTTATAAAGTACAAGTAATGGGTGGTATTGCTATTCACAAAGGTGACATAGCAGAAATGAGAACTGGTGAAGGTAAAACGTTGACTGCAACAATGCCTACTTATTTGAATGCATTAGCTGGTCGAGGTGTACACGTTATTACAGTCAATGAATATCTTTCAAGTTTCCAAAGTGAAGAAATGGCTGAATTATACAATTTCTTAGGTTTATCAGTTGGGCTTAATTTAAACAGTAAGTCTACTGAAGAAAAACGAGAAGCTTATGCTCAGGATATTACTTATAGCACAAATAATGAACTTGGATTTGATTATTTAAGAGATAATATGGTGAATTATGCTGAAGAACGGGTAATGCGTCCATTACATTTTGCGATTATTGATGAGGTCGATTCTATACTAATTGACGAAGCAAGAACACCATTAATTATTTCAGGAGAAGCTGAAAAATCTACCTCTTTATATACTCAAGCGAATGTTTTTGCAAAAATGCTTAAAGTAGAAGATGATTATAACTATGATGAAAAAACAAAAGCTGTTCATTTAACAGAACAGGGTGCTGATAAAGCTGAGCGCATGTTTAAAGTAGATAATCTTTATGATGTTCAAAACGTAGAAGTGATTAGTCATATTAATACTGCATTAAGAGCTCATGTAACGTTACAACGTGATGTAGATTATATGGTAGTTGATGGCGAGGTATTAATTGTTGACCAGTTTACAGGTCGTACTATGCCTGGACGTCGTTTTTCTGAAGGGTTACACCAAGCGATTGAAGCCAAAGAGGGCGTAACAATTCAAAATGAATCTAAAACAATGGCTTCTATTACATTCCAAAATTATTTTAGAATGTATAATAAGTTAGCAGGTATGACTGGTACAGCTAAAACAGAAGAAGAAGAATTTCGTAATATTTATAATATGACTGTAACTCAAATACCTACAAATAAACCTGTTCAACGTGTTGATAAATCAGATTTAATTTATATCAGTCAAAAAGGTAAATTTGATGCAGTAGTTGAAGATGTAGTTGAAAAGCATAAAAAAGGACAACCTGTTTTACTAGGTACTGTTGCTGTTGAAACATCAGAATACATTTCTAACTTACTGAAAAAACGTGGTGTTAGACATGACGTGCTTAATGCCAAAAATCATGAACGTGAAGCAGAAATTGTATCTAACGCTGGTCAAAAAGGTGCAGTAACGATTGCAACAAACATGGCAGGTCGTGGTACCGACATTAAGCTAGCTGAAGGCGTGGAAGAATTAGGTGGATTAACTGTTATCGGTACAGAGCGTCATGAGTCACGTCGTATTGATGATCAATTGCGCGGTCGTTCAGGCCGTCAAGGTGATAGAGGAGATAGCCGATTCTATTTATCACTCCAAGATGAATTGATGGTACGATTTGGTTCAGAACGTTTACAGAAAATGATGAATCATTTAGGTATGGATGATTCAACACCTATTGAATCAAAAATGGTATCACGTGCTGTAGAATCAGCGCAAAAACGTGTTGAGGGTAATAACTTTGATGCCCGTAAACGTATACTTGAATATGATGAAGTATTACGTAAACAACGTGAAATTATTTACAATGAGCGTAATGAAATTATTGATAGTGAAGATAGTTCCCAAGTAGTGAATGCGATCTTGTGTTCAACTTTACAACGTGCCATCAATTATTTTGTTCATGATGAGGATGATAATCCGGATAACACACCATTTATCAACTATGTTAACGATGTATTTTTACAAGAAGGCGACTTGAAAGAAGCGGAAATTAAAGGTAAAGATTCTGAGGGTATCTTTGAAGTTGTGTGGGCTAAAATTGAAAAGGCATACGAAAAACAAAAAGAAACATTAGGTGACCAAATGAGTGAATTTGAACGTATGATATTATTACGTTCTATCGATACACACTGGACTGATCACATCGATACAATGGACCAATTGCGTCAAGGAATTCACTTGCGTTCATATGCACAACAAAATCCATTACGTGATTATCAAAATGAAGGTCATGAACTTTTCGATATTATGATGCAAAATATTGAAGAAGATACATGTAAATATATTTTAAAATCAGTAGTACAATTTGAAGATGATATTGAACGTGAAAAAACGAAAGATTTAGGTGAAGCTAAACATGTAACAGCTGAAGATGGTAAAGAAAAAGTTAAGCCACAACCAATTGTTAAGGGAGACCAAGTTGGCAGAAATGCCCCATGCCCATGTGGTAGTGGTAAAAAATATAAAAATTGTCATGGTAAAGCATAAAATCTTTCATGTAATAAATACTAAGTGTGATTATATTTTAGACTGAGACATTCAAAAAAAGGATGACTCAGTCTTTAATAATTTAAAATACTTATATATAGGACGTTGTAGTCAAGGCCATTGCTGAGGTTGAATTTTTAAATAGTAAGAATTTCATGTATGATATTAAACGATATGAGAAAATAAATATTTAGATAATAGGAGAGAAAATCAATGGAACTATCAGAAATTAAAAGAAATATAGATGAATATCAAAATCACTTAAATCAAATTAGGGGGTCTCTTTGACTTAGAAAATAAAGAGACAAATATTCAAGAATACGAAGAAATGATGGCAGAACCTGATTTTTGGAATAATCAAAATAAGGCTCAGAGTACTATTGATAAAAATAATGCCTTAAAATCTATCGTCAACGAATACTATAATTTATTGAATGAAGTTGATGATATGAATGCCACAAGAGAATTGCTTCAAGAAGAATATGATGAAGATATAAAGGTCGAATTAGAGCAGGATGTGGAGCAATTTAGAAAAAAAATTGATCAATATGAATTGCAGTTACTTCTTGACGGTCCTCATGATGCAAATAACGCTATTTTAGAACTTCACCCCGGTGCAGGTGGCACAGAATCACAAGATTGGGCAAGTATGTTACTTAGAATGTATCAGCGATATTGTGAACAAAACGGCTTTAATGTAGAGACTGTTGATTATTTACCTGGGGATGAAGCAGGTGTAAAAAGTGTAACATTATTGATCAAAGGGCATAATGCTTATGGATATTTGAAAGCAGAAAAAGGCGTTCATCGTTTAGTCAGAATATCACCTTTTGATTCATCAGGTAGACGTCATACCTCATTTGCTTCATGTGACGTGATTCCTGACTTTGATAATGATGAAATTGAAATAGAAATTAATTTAGATGATATAACTGTTGATACATTTAGAGCATCAGGTGCAGGTGGTCAGCACATTAATAAAACAGAGTCTGCAGTTAGAATTACGCACCGCCCCACTGGTATTGTTGTTAACAATCAAAACGAACGTTCCCAAATTAAGAACCGTGAGGCAGCAATGAAAATGCTAAAATCAAAGTTGTATCAATTAAAACTTGAAGAACAAGAACAAGAAATGGCTGAAATACGCGGGGAACAAAAAGATATTGGTTGGGGCAGTCAGATACGTTCATACGTCTTTCATCCGTATTCAATGGTAAAAGATCATCGTACAAATAAAGAAACAGGTAAGGTTGACTCAGTGATGGATGGAGAAATTGGTCTTTTTATTGAAGCATACCTTCGCAAAGAAATGGATAATAAAGAGACTTAAGTATAATCGTCTATAATATACTCGTTCATTAACGGACAAATATGGACGGTTTTTGTAATTAGCTTTTCAATTTAATTTGAAAAAGTTTTACTAAGTATATGTAGTCTGCAATTTATAATGTTACCAACATGTTCTTCTTATTATTTAAATAGTTTTTGAACATTCCTCTATATCATTGTACTTGTAATACTTAGATATGATTTATGTACAATAAAGTAAAAATACACTTATTAACTGTTGTATTACATCGTTATAACATCTAACATAGCAAAAAAAGTATGTGCTATATTTAGACTTGAAAATTTAGAATAAACTAGCAAAGGAATGACAACTAGATGAAAAAAACTCTAACTGTAACTTTAAGTTCGATTGCAGCATTTTTTGCAATCAACACTGCAGCTAACGCTCAAGAATCAGGAACATCTCAACAGAATGTAAATTCAGAAGGTATAGCAATTACCGACCAATCAGACTTAGGAATTTATATCGTACAACCTGGTGATAGTTTATATAAAATTGCTTTAGAACATAACCTCACTTTAGATGAATTATATACTTTAAATCCAGGAGTACAACCCTTGATATTTCCTGGAGATGAAATTGTGGTTTCTGAAGAAGCATCTCAACTACCTTATAATACAGTTACTAAAGAAAGTTATGAAGCAACATTGCCTCAGGATTACAATGAGTCAGCATCAATTGAAACTGTTTACGAAAATGATTCAACACCTATATATGTTAGTCAAACTTCTTATAGTGGTTTAAGAAGTACTTCAAATTCTGGCAATTTATATACAACAGGTCAATGTACGTATTATGCGTTTGACCGTCGTGCAGAATTAGGTAAACCCATTCATTGGTAGTTTATGGGGTAATGCGAGTAATTGGGCTGCATCAGCTAGCCAATTAGGTTTTAATGTGAATAATACACCAGAAGTAGGAGCAGTGTTCCAAAGTGGACCGGGTCAAAATGGTGCAGGTGCTTATGGACACGTGGGTGTCGTTGAATCTATTAATTCAAATGGAACAGTAACTGTTTCAGAAATGAACTGGAATGGTGGCGTAAACGTCAAATCATATAGAACGATTTATAGCCCTAGTTCATATAACTATATTCACTAGACAACAATGTTATATAGCCCTAAATCTATGCTACGTAGATTTAGGGTTTTTCTTTTTTAAAATTAAATTTTTTAACATGAGAATATACTTTCTTTAACAAAATTGATTGATATAATAACAATAAGTATATAGAATAACTTCAATTACAAGGAGGTGTCGTGATATGGGCGTACACCAATATTTTAAAAGATTATCAGACTTAGAAAAGTTAATAAGATTACCTGGGAAATTCAAATATTTTGAACACAATGTTGCTGCACATTCATTTAAAGTTACAAAAATTGCTCAATATTTGGCAACAGTTGAAGAATTTCATGGTAATGAAATTAATTGGAAAAGTCTTTATGAAAAAGCGTTAAATCACGATTTCGCAGAAGTTTTCACTGGAGATATTAAAACACCAGTTAAATATGCTAGTGGAGAATTAAAGAAACTTTTTTCTCATGTTGAAGAAGAAATGGTAGAAACATTTATTACTGAAGAAATACCTGTACAATATCAAAGTGTTTATCGCGAACGCCTGCAAGAAGGTAAAGATGATTCATTAGAAGGTCAAATTCTTTCCGTAGCAGATAAAATTGATTTACTCTATGAAACATTTGGTGAAATACAAAAACGTAACCCTGAACCTTTATTTTTCGAGATATATGAAATGAGTCTAGAAACCATTATTCAGTTTGATCACTTAGATTCTGTTAAAGATTTTATTGAAAACGTTATTCCGGAAATGCTGATTGAAAACTTCATTCCTAGAACCGAGTTACGTGAAACAACAATGACAATTTTAAACAGAAGAAATGGGTGAAGATAATGATATGGTACGCATGTGCTGCCTTCTTTCCTTGTATATTGGTCGTATTATTTAGTGTTGTAACAAGAAGTAAATGGATAGGAACAATACTTACGCTTTTATTAATAGGGACTTCTGTTTATAAAGGGTTTTTTCACAATGAATGGATTATATTTTTGGATGTAGTGAGTCTTTTAGCAGGTTATTTAATTATAGATAAATTAGAATTTCATAAGAATCAAGATGATTCGCGTTAGATAGTTGTATAAGTTGAACCATGTATAATCAAATTCATTGAAGCTTTGAGGCGTTTGTTTTATAGTATATTTACACGATAAAGACTTAAATTAATTAACTTTTTAAACAAGCATAGTATGTAGCTATGTTTGTTTTTATTTTTAAAGATTTAATCATAAGCGAACAAATGTTTGTCTTTGGTGATATATATTTGTTAAAATAAAACGTAATAAACACACTAAGCTACAATGAGTTAACTATCATGTTACACTTTTTAAAACGATAAATACTTTAGGAGGCGCATGTCAGAATGGTCGAACACGTTCCATTTAAATTGAATTCTGAATTTGAACCACAGGGTGACCAACCACAAGCTATAAAAAAGATTGTTGATGGTGTAAATAAAGGAAAACGTCATCAAACCTTATTAGGGGCAACAGGTACTGGTAAAACATTCACCATGAGCAATGTTATTAAAGAAGTTGGGAAACCAACGCTTATTATTGCTCATAATAAAACGTTAGCAGGACAACTTTATAGTGAATTTAAAGAGTTTTTCCCTGAAAATAGAGTTGAATATTTCGTAAGCTATTATGATTACTATCAACCTGAAGCTTATGTTCCATCAACTGACACTTTTATTGAGAAAGATGCCTCTATTAATGAAGAAATTGATCAACTTCGACATTCTGCTACAAGTGCTTTGTTTGAACGAGATGATGTCATTATCATTGCAAGTGTAAGTTGTATTTATGGTTTGGGAAATCCAGAAGAATATAAAGATTTAGTTGTTAGTGTGCGTGTTGGTATGGAAATGGATCGAAGTGAATTGTTAAGAAAGTTAGTAGACGTGCAATACACACGAAATGATATAGATTTCCAACGTGGGACTTTCAGAGTAAGAGGTGATGTCGTTGAGATATTTCCTGCCTCAAGAGAAGAAATGTGTATTCGAGTAGAATTTTTTGGAGATGAAATTGATCGTATTAGAGAAGTCAATTATTTAACTGGTGAAGTGATACGTGAACGTGAACACTTTGCTATCTTCCCAGCATCTCACTTCGTAACGCGTGAAGAAAAAATGAAAGTTGCGATTGAACGTATCGAAAAAGAACTAGAAGAACGATTAAAAGAATTACGTGATGATAATAAATTATTAGAAGCACAGAGACTTGAACAACGAACAAATTATGATTTAGAAATGATGAGAGAAATGGGATTTTGCGCAGGAATCGAAAACTATTCTGTTCACTTGACGTTAAGGCCGTTAGGCTCAACTCCTTATACATTGCTTGATTATTTCGGTGATGATTGGCTTGTGATGATAGACGAGTCACATGTGACACTGCCTCAAATTCGTGGTATGTATAATGGCGACAGAGCGCGTAAACAGGTACTTATTGACCATGGATTCCGTTTGCCAAGTGCTTTAGATAACAGACCACTTAAATTTAAAGAATTTGAAGAGAAGACTAAACAACTAGTTTATGTATCTGCAACACCTGGACCGTACGAATTAGAACACACAGATGAAATGGTAGAACAAATCATTCGTCCTACAGGTTTATTAGATCCTAAAATCGATGTTAGGCCTACAGAAAATCAAATCGATGACCTCTTAAGTGAAATTCAAGAACGCGTGGATATAGATGAACGTGTACTTGTTACGACATTAACAAAAAAAATGAGTGAAGATTTAACAACATATATGAAAGAAGCAGGCATAAAGGTAAACTATCTGCACTCAGAAATTAAAACTTTAGAGCGAATAGAGATTATTCGTGATTTACGTATGGGTACTTATGATGCTATTGTCGGTATTAATTTATTAAGAGAGGGTATAGATATACCTGAAGTCTCATTAGTGGTTATTTTGGATGCCGATAAAGAAGGTTTTTTACGTTCAGATCGTTCTTTGATACAAACAATCGGTCGAGCTGCACGTAATGATAAGGGTGAAGTAATTATGTATGCAGATAAAATAACCGACTCTATGCAGTACGCTATTGATGAGACGCAAAGACGTCGCGATATTCAAACTGCACATAATGAAAAGTATGGTATTACCCCTAAAACAATTAATAAAAAGATACATGATGTCATTAGTGCCACTGTTGATAGTGATGAAACAAATGAGCAACATCAAACCGAACTTCCTAAGAAAATGACTAAAAAAGAAAGACTAAAAACGATTGAAAATATAGAAAAAGAAATGAAAAAAGCAGCAAAGGACTTAGATTTTGAACGAGCAACAGAGTTAAGAGACATGCTATTTGAATTAAAAGCAGAAGGGTGACGATTAAATGAAAGGGCCGTCAATAGTAGTAAAAGGTGCGCGAGCACATAATTTAAAAGGAGTAGATATTGAACTACCTAAGAATAAACTTATTGTTATGACTGGACTTTCAGGTTCAGGTAAATCCTCACTAGCATTTGATACGATTTACGCAGAAGGACAACGACGATATGTTGAATCTTTGAGTGCCTATGCACGTCAATTTTTAGGACAAATGGATAAACCTGATGTTGATACAATTGAAGGACTATCTCCTGCAATATCTATTGACCAAAAAACGACAAGTAAAAATCCCCGTTCTACAGTAGCTACAGTGACTGAAATTTATGATTACATTCGTTTATTATATGCACGTGTAGGTAAGCCATATTGTCCTCATCATGGAATAGAAATCGAATCACAGACTGTTCAACAAATGGTTGATAGAATTTTAGAACTTGAGGAACGTACAAAAATTCAGTTACTTGCACCGATTATTTCTCATAGAAAAGGTAGTCATGAAAAGTTAATTGAAGATATTGGTAAAAAAGGATATGTACGTTTACGTGTGGATGGAGAAATCGTCGATGTTAATGAGGTACCAGAATTAGACAAAAATAAAAATCACACTATCGAAGTCGTAGTGGACCGACTGGTTGTTAAAGAGGGGATTGAAACACGCTTAGCAGATTCTATAGAAACGGCTTTAGAACTTGCTGAAGGCAACCTGACAGTAGATGTTATTGATGGAGATGAATTGAGGTTCTCTGAAAATCATGCATGTCCAATATGTGGTTTTTCTATAGGTGAATTAGAACCGAGAATGTTTAGTTTTAATAGTCCGTTTGGTGCATGTCCAACTTGTGATGGTTTGGGACAAAAATTAACAGTAGACTTAGATTTAGTTGTCCCTGACAAAAACAAAACATTGAATGAGGGAGCAATTGAGCCATGGGAACCCACAAGTTCAGATTTCTATCCCACTTTATTAAAACGAGTATGTGAAGTTTATAAAATTAATATGGATAAACCGTATAAAAAGTTAACAGATAGACAAAAAAATATCTTAATGCACGGTTCAGGAGATAAAGAGATTGAATTTACATTCACACAACGTAACGGAGGCACAAGAAAACGTAAAATGGTCTTTGAAGGTGTCATACCCAATATTGACCGCCGTTATCATGAATCTCCATCAGAATATACTCGTGAGATGATGAGTAAGTATATGACTGAACTACCTTGTGAAACATGTAACGGTAAACGTTTAAGTCAGGAAGCATTATCTGTTTATATTGGTGGTTATAATATTGGGGACGTCGTGGAATATTCTATTAAAGATGCACTTAGACACTATGATAATATTAAATTAAGTGATCAAAATAGATCTATAGCAGACCAAATTCTTAAAGAAATTATTTCAAGATTATCTTTCTTAAATAATGTCGGATTAGAATATTTAACATTGAATCGGTCATCGGGTACGCTTTCTGGTGGTGAAGCTCAGCGTATTCGATTAGCTACTCAGATAGGTTCAAGACTTACTGGAGTATTATATGTATTAGATGAGCCATCAATTGGTCTACATCAAAGGGATAATGATCGTTTGATTAATACTTTAAAAGAAATGCGTGATTTAGGTAATACACTTATTGTTGTAGAACACGACGATGATACGATGCGGGCAGCAGATTATTTAGTGGATGTTGGACCAGGTGCAGGTAATCATGGTGGTGAAATTGTTTCTAGTGGCGCACCAAGTAAAGTGATGAAAGATAAAAAATCACTGACAGGACAATATTTAAGCGGAAAGAAACGGATAAATATTCCTGAACATAGACGTGAAGTTACTAATAGAAAGATTAGTATTAAAGCCGCTAGAAGTAATAACCTAAAAGATGTAAATGTTGATTTTCCACTTTCAGTAATGACCGTAGTAACTGGCGTGTCTGGTTCAGGTAAAAGTTCATTAGTAAATGAAATTCTCTACAAATCTCTTGCGCAAAAAATCAATAAATCTAAAGTTAAACCGGGTGACTATGATGAAATTAAAGGTGTAGACCAATTAGATAAAATTATCGATATTGATCAATCGCCAATTGGCAGAACGCCACGTTCTAATCCAGCAACCTATACTGGTGTGTTCGATGATATTCGTGATGTTTTCGCACGAACAAACGAAGCTAAAATTCGTGGGTATCAAAAAGGTAGATTCAGTTTTAATGTTAAAGGTGGACGTTGCGAGGCTTGTAAAGGTGATGGAATCATTAAAATTGAAATGCATTTCTTACCCGATGTTTATGTTCCATGTGAAGTGTGTGATGGAAAACGTTACAACCGTGAAACATTAGAAGTCACATATAAAGGTAAAAATATCGCAGATGTGTTGGAGATGACTGTTGAAGAAGCAACGCACTTCTTCGAAAATATACCTAAAATTGAGCGTAAACTTCAAACATTAGTTGATGTAGGTTTAGGTTATATTACGTTAGGCCAGCAGGCAACAACACTTTCAGGTGGTGAAGCTCAACGTGTTAAATTAGCGTCAGAATTGCACAAACGCTCGACAGGACGTTCTATTTATATTCTTGATGAACCAACAACCGGTCTTCATGTAGATGATATTAGCCGTTTATTAAAGGTATTAAATCGACTAGTGGAAAATGGTGATACGGTTGTCATCATTGAACATAATCTTGATGTCATTAAAACAGCAGATTATATCATTGATCTTGGACCTGAAGGAGGAGAAGGCGGTGGTACCATTGTTGCTACCGGATCGCCAGAAGAAATTTCGCAAGACGAAGAATCGTATACTGGAAAATATTTAAAACCTGTTCTTTTGAGAGATTGTGTTGAATGATAATTAAATAAAATATAATTAAGCGGGCTGAGACAAATCTATGGGTTTCAGTCCGAATTCTTTACGTCAACTTATAGAAATGTATACCTATATTTTTTATATCATTTTAATATGTTACTGTTCTTTTATGATAATTTGTCGTCTTGCAATTCACTTTTTGAAAATTAGTTTTGAGTTAGGTTTAATAGTTTTTTAAGTTTTTTTAAAATTCAACCCATCATTTTAATATAAATTATGAGTTGATTTTTGATATGATAATAGAAAAGAGATAGATACGAAGGGTTAATGAAATTTGAGGTGAATCCATGTTAACAACAGAAAGATTAGTAAATACGCTTAATTTAGAATTACTAACTGGGGAACAAGGTTTGCATAGACCAATTAAAAATACAGATATTTCACGTCCAGGTCTAGAAATGGCAGGATATTTTTCACACTATGCATCTGATAGAATTCAATTATTAGGGACTACTGAATTATCATTTTATAATTTGCTTCCTGATGAAGATAAGAAAGGAAGAATGAGAAAGTTATGTCGACCTGAAACGCCTGCAATTATTGTTACACGTGGGTTAGAACCTCCTGAAGAACTAATTAGTGCTTCTAAAGGAACACATACACCTATTATTGTGGCCAAAGATGCAACGACAAGCCTTATGAGCCGATTGACTACCTTTTTAGAACATGAACTAGCTAAGACCACCTCTTTACATGGTGTACTAGTAGATGTCTACGGAGTTGGTGTATTAATTACTGGAGATTCAGGTATAGGGAAAAGTGAGACTGCATTAGAGTTGGTTAAACGTGGCCATAGACTCGTGGCTGATGATAATGTAGAAATTAAAGAGATTACTAAAGATGAGCTTGTCGGAAAGCCACCGAAACTTATCGAACATTTGTTAGAAATTCGTGGTCTTGGAATCATCAATGTAATGACTCTATTTGGTGCAGGATCTATCTTAACTGAAAAGCAAATTCAATTAAATATAAATCTAGAAAATTGGAATAAAAATAAACTATATGATCGCGTAGGTCTCAATGAAGAAACATTAAAAATTCTAGATACCGAAATTACCAAGAAAACAATTCCTGTTAGACCAGGACGAAATGTTGCAGTCATTATTGAAGTCGCTGCAATGAATTATCGTTTAAATATCATGGGAATTAACACAGCGGTAGAATTTAACGAGAGATTAAATGAAGAAATTGTACGAAACAGTTATAAAAGTGAGGAGTAGTATGAATGGGTTTAACTATAAGATATATTGATCCTGTTGCCTTTAGTATTGGACCAATACACGTACGTTGGTACGGTATTATCATTGCTTGTGGTATTTTATTAGGATATTTTATTGCTCAAGCAGCATTAAAAAAAGTTGGTTTACATAAAGATACGCTTGTCGATATTATTTTTTATAGTGCTATATTTGGTTTCATTATTGCTCGATTATATTTTGTAATATTCCAGTGGCCGTATTATATGCACCATTTAGCTGAAATACCTAAGATATGGCATGGAGGGATTGCCATTCATGGTGGTCTCATAGGTGGAATTATTACTGGAATTATCATGTGTAAAGTGAAAAACCTTCACCCTTTACAGATTGGTGATATCGTAGCTCCGAGCATTATCTTAGCCCAAGGTATAGGACGATGGGGTAATTTTATGAATCACGAAGCTCATGGTGGGCCAGTTTCTAAAACTTTTCTGGATAATCTTCATTTGCCAGATTTTATTATTAGAAATATGTACATAGAAGGGCAATACTATCATCCTACATTTTTATACGAATCTATATGGGATGTACTTGGATTTATTATCTTAATTGCACTAAGAAAGCATCTTAGACTAGGAGAGACTTTCTTTGGATATTTAATTTGGTATTCTGTGGGTCGTTTCTTTGTTGAAGGATTAAGAACAGATAGCTTAATGCTTACAAGTCATATTCGAGTAGCACAACTTGTTTCAGTATTATTAATTGTAATAAGTATTGTGTTAATTATATATAGAAGAGCGAAATGTCAACCGACTCCATTTAAAACATTAGGGCCATTGTCATGGCCTGGTAAAAAAGTATCGTGATTGGATTGAGAAGATTGGTGAAACAAAAATATCAAGCTGTTAATACTTTGTGGCAAATCTATAAGATAGTCAAATTTTCAAAAGTTTTTAAGCAGACATTGTTAATAGAAGTATCTCGATTTATCCCATGTATGACTGTGAAAAACTACATTTGTCGAAAGTGGTTAAATATGAAAGTCGGTTCATATACCTCATTTGCTTATAAAGTAATGCTTGACTTGTTTTATCCTAAATTAATATCTGTTGGCAACAATACAGTCGTTGGGTATAATACAACAATACTAACTCATGAAGTACTTGGGAATGAGTGGAGACTAGGGAAAGTCAAAATAGGAAGTCATACTTTAATAGGGGCTAATACTACGATTTTACCTGGTATAACAATTGGGAATCATGTCAAAATTGGTGCTGGCACTGTTATATCAACAGATGTACCAGACAACAGTTTTGCATTTGGGAATCCTATACAAATAAAATTACATTCAGGAGGTGACAATTGATGGCACATGAAAAAAGTAATATTATTCCAATGATTTTTGATGAAACACTTTATCGTAAAATGGCTACACAAAAGTGGCAACATCAGGATTATAAGAAGGCTGCAGAATATTATAAAAAAGTGCTCGAATTGTCACCTAAAGATTATAATATTCAGTTACATTATGCTCAGTGTCTATCTAAATTAAATAATGGTAGACAAGCTGAACATCTTTTTTATGAGAACATTGTTAATGATTTTCATGTTGAAGATAGTTTTTATGAATTGAGTCAATTAAATATAGAGCTAAACGAACCAAACAGGGCGTTCTTGTTTGGTATTAATTATGTAATTTTAACAGACGATCAAGAGTTCAGAGAGGTACTTGAAAAGACTTTCGAAGTGACATATACCAGTGAGCATAAGATAGAGCTAGAGGCGCAACTATTTGCGACACAATTGTTATTTCAGTACTTATTTTCACAAGGAAGACTCAAAGATGCACGAGCCTATATACTGCATCAACCTGAAGACATTCAAAATCATCGAGTTATAAGAAATTTAATAGCAATGTGTTATTTGTACTTGAGTGAGTATGAAACTGCTAAAGAAATGTTTGAAGAATTATTGAGTGAGGATAATTCGGATGTTCATGCGTTATGCCACTATACTTTATTACTTTATAACACAAATGAATTAGAAAAGTATAAGAAGTATCTAAAAATACTTAATAAAAGTTGTACCATTAAATGATGATGAAAGTTTTAAATTAGGCATTGTTTTAAGTTACTTAAAACAATATCAAGCGTCACAGCACTTGCTTTATCCACTGTATAAAAAAGGAAAATTTTTATCTATCCAAATGTATAATGCTTTAAGTTTCAATTATTATTACCTTGGAAATAAAGATGAAAGTGTAGACATGTGGAACAAATTAACTCGAATTTCTAAAGTGGATGTAGGATACGCTCCATGGGTTATAGAAGAAAGTAAGACTGTTTTTAATCAAAGAATTTTACCTTTATTACTTGATGATGATAGCCACTATAGATTTTATGGAATTTTCTTGTTAAATCAACTTAATGGTAAAGAGATTTTAATGACTGAGGAAATATGGTCCATCCTTGAAAAAATGAATGATTATGAAAAGTTATATCTCACTTATTTAGTACAGGATTTAACATTGAATAAATTAGACTTTATTCACAGAGGTATGTTAAGACTTTATAGTATTGAGTATTTTAAACAGAATAAAATTTTATTTGTAGAGTGGATAAATCAAGCTGAAGCTATTATAGCTGAAAATGTGAATTTAGCAGACGTGGATAGATATCTTTCGGCTTTTGTATATTTAATTTATCGACACTCAAACCATAAATTAACTAAAAAGCAAATTATCGATTATTTTGGTGTTATGCTTTACAAATTGGACAAAGCCATCGAATTTATTTTGAGCATATAAATTTATGAATCAAATGGTATGATATATAATGCGCATAATGATTAATAACTTAGGAGGCATTTAAAATGACTGAAGTAGATTTTGACGTAGCAATTATCGGTGCTGGCCCTGCCGGTATGACAGCAGCAGTGTATGCATCTAGAGCAAATTTAAAAACAGTTATGATTGAACGTGGTATGCCAGGTGGTCAAATGGCCAATACTGAAGAGGTAGAGAACTTTCCTGGATTTGAGATGATTACTGGTCCAGATTTATCCACAAAAATGTTTGAACATGCAAAGAAATTTGGAGCAGAATATCAGTATGGAGATATTAAATCTGTAGAAGACAAAGGTGAATACAAAATCATTAACTTAGACAACAAAGAGGTTAAAGCTCATGCTGTCATCATTTCAACTGGTGCTGAATATAAAAAAATCGGTGTTCCAGGTGAGCAAGAACTTGGTGGCCGTGGCGTAAGTTACTGCGCAGTTTGTGATGGTGCCTTCTTTAAAAATAAACGTCTTTTTGTTATTGGAGGCGGTGACTCAGCAGTAGAAGAAGGAACGTTCTTAACCAAATTTGCTGATAAAGTTACAATAGTACATCGTAGAGATGAACTCCGTGCTCAAAACATTTTACAAGAACGAGCTTTTAAAAATGATAAAGTTGACTTCATTTGGAGTCATACATTAAAAACAATTAATGAAAAAGATGGTAAGGTTGGATCTGTAACGTTAGAATCAACAAAAGATAGTACAGAACAAACTTTTGATGCAGATGGGGTCTTTATCTATATTGGAATGAAGCCGTTGACTGGACCATTTAAAGAATTAGGTATCACTAATGAGACAGGTTATATTGTTACCAAAGCTGATATGAGTACAAAAGTTCCTGGTGTTTTTGCAGCTGGAGATGTGCGTGAAAAAGGATTGCGTCAAATCGTCACTGCTACAGGAGATGGAAGTATTGCAGCTCAAAGTGCAGCAGATTATATTACAGAATTAAAGGATAAATAAGGAATTCAATTAAGTTTACACATAAGCTAGAACATTGTTTACGTTAAAGTTTCGTCATCAATTGTTCTAGCTTTTTTAATTGTATTAAAGTATATTACTTTGCTTAATTGAGTGTGATAAGATGAGTTTAATACATTTATATACATTGAAGATTTTAACTGGCGGTGACTTTTGAAATGAAAAACAGCGAAAAGGAAATAAGTAAAAGTGAACTATTAGTTGTTACAGGAATGTCAGGAGCGGGTAAATCACTAGTGATTCAAAGTCTCGAAGATATGGGATTCTTCTGCGTAGATAACTTGCCACCTGTACTGTTGCCTAAATTTGTAGAACTAATGGAACAGGGAAATCCTTCTTTACAGAAGGTTGCAATTGCAATTGATCTTAGAGGAAAAGAACTATTTAAATCCTTAGTTAAAGAAATAGATATCATTAAGAGTCGTAATGATGTGATAGTAGACGTTATGTTTTTAGAAGCTAAAACTGAAAAAATCATTTCACGTTATAAAGAATCTAGAAGAGCTCATCCGCTTAATGAGCAAGGTCAACGTTCATTAATCGATGCAATTAATGAAGAAAGAGAACATCTTTCAGAAATTAGAAGTATTGCGAATTATGTGATAGATACGACTCAAATTAAGCCAAAAGAACTTAAACAACGTATTGCCAAGTTTTACTTGGACGATAATTTTGAAACATTTACTATTAACGTTTCAAGTTTTGGCTTTAAACATAGTATTCAAATGGATGCAGATTTAGTTTTCGATGTAAGATTTTTACCAAACCCCTATTATGTTGAAGAATTGCGTCCGCTTACTGGTTTAGATGATCAAGTTTACAATTACGTAATGAAATGGAAAGAAACGGAAATTTTCTTTGAAAAACTAACGGATTTATTGAAATATATGATTCCTGGTTATAAAAAAGAGGGTAAATCACAATTGGTAATTGCTATAGGTTGCACAGGTGGTCAACATCGATCAGTTGCTTTAGCAAAACGTTTAGGCGAATATCTTGATGAGATCTTTGATTACAATGTTTATGTGCATCACAGAGATGCACATATTGAAAGTGGAGAGAGAGAATGAAACAAATGAAAGTTGTACTTATTGGAGGCGGAACAGGTTTATCTGTTTTAGCTCGAGGACTGAGAGAATTTCCGATAGATATCACTGCTATTGTAACAGTTGCTGATAATGGTGGCAGTACAGGTAAAATTAGAGATGTCATGGATATCCCTGCCCCAGGAGATATACGTAACGTTATTGCTGCATTGAGTGACTCAGAATCTATTTTAACTCAGCTATTTCAATATCGTTTCGGTGAAAATCAAGTTGACGGTCATGCTTTAGGTAATCTAGTCATTGCTGGAATGACAAATATCACGAATGATTTTGGTCATGCGATCAAAGAGTTAAGTAAAGTTTTAAATATTAAAGGTCAAGTCATACCGTCTACAAATACGAGTGTACAATTAAACGCTGTGATGGAAGATGGAGAAATTGTTCATGGTGAAACTAATATTCCTAAATCACATAAGAAAATTAATCACGTTTTTTTAGAACCTAGTGATGTTGAACCGATGTCTGAAGCGGTAGAGGCACTTGAACAAGCTGATTTAATTGTTCTTGGGCCCGGTTCATTATACACAAGTGTTGTATCTAATCTTTGTGTGAAAGGAATCTCAGAAGCGTTATTACGTTCAGCTGCACCAAAACTTTATGTTGCAAACGTGATGACTCAACCTGGAGAAACGGATAATTATGATGTAAAAGAACATATTGATGCACTAAGTCAACAAGTAGGACAAGAATTTATTGATTTTGTAATTTGTAGTTCGGAATCATATAGTCAAGACGTGTTGCATCGTTATAAAGAGAAAAATTCAAAACCTGTTGCCGTGCACAAAGAAGAATTAAAAGCTAAAGGCATTAGAGTATTGACCGCTTCAAATTTAGTTGAAATATCAGACGAACACTATGTACGTCACAATACTAAAATTTTGTCAAAAATGATTTATGAGCTAGCTCTTGAATTGACAAGTACCATTCGTTTTAATCCCAATGAGAAATAAAAATAGTATGGGCGAGTGAAAAGTTTATGATATGATAGCTTAAGTGTGTTTATTGAAAGAAATTGAGGTTGGAATCATATATTGTTGCCGTTAATTCAAATAATATATCAATTCCAGCTTAAAAATAAATGATTAGGAAGGAATGAGTGTTCTATGAGCTTTGCATCTGATATGAAAAATGAATTAACACGCATTGAAGTAGATGAATCAAATGCTAAAGCAGAGCTCAGTGCATTAATTCGTATGAATGGCGCACTTAGTCTATCAAATCAGCAATTTGTAATTAATGTACAAACTGAAAATGCAACAACAGCTCGTCGAATTTATTCTCTAATTAAACGTATATTTAATGTTGAAGTTGAAATTTTAGTAAGAAAAAAGATGAAGTTAAAGAAGAACAATATTTATATTTGTCGTACTAAAATGTTAGCTAAAGTAATACTCAATGATTTAGGTATTTTAAAAGATGGCATTTTTACACATGAAATCGATTCAGAGATGATTAAAGATGATAAAATGCGTCGTAGTTATCTACGTGGTGCATTTTTAGCAGGCGGGTCAGTTAATAATCCAGAAACTTCTTCATATCATTTAGAAATATTTTCACAGTATGAAAATCATTCTGAAGGATTAACTAAGTTAATGAATAGTTATGAGCTTAATGCTAAACATTTAGAACGTAAAAAGGGAAGCATTGCTTATCTAAAAGAAGCTGAAAAAATTTCTGATTTTCTGAGCCTCATTGGTGGTTATCAGGCGTTGCTAAAATTTGAAGATGTAAGAATTGTTCGCGATATGCGTAATTCCGTGAATCGTCTCGTTAATTGTGAAACTGCAAATCTAAACAAGACGGTAAGTGCAGCTATAAGACAAGTTGAGAGCATTCAACTTATAGATGAAGAGATAGGGTTAGATAATTTACCAGATCGATTGAGAGAAGTTGCTAAGCTTAGAGTAGAACATCAAGAGATATCTTTAAAAGAACTAGGAGAAAAGGTGTCAACTGGGCCCATTTCAAAGTCAGGAATCAATCATCGTTTAAGAAAGCTCAATGAACTTGCTGATAAAATACGTAATGGTGAGCATATTGAATTATAAAAAGGTGAGGGCTATTCAATCAATAGAATTTTGAGCTTACCTATATCTCAACCTCTTAAAATAGTGCTTCGTATTGCTTTAACCCCCTCGAGAGGAATCGAACCTCCATTCTAAGAACCGGAATCTCATGTGTTATCCATTACACTACGAGGGGTAAGTTAATAAATAATCATATCTCTGTACTAAAATCTTAGATAACAGTACAATTAAAAGCGATAATTCTAGTTTACAAATGATAGAGTTAGGTGTCAAATTGATTTTAATAGTTTAAGTTTTTGACCATTTTTGACTTTTAAGGTAAAATAAGTATAACAGTTATTACAAGGAGGAAAAATAGATGAATTTAATTCCTACAGTTATTGAAACAACAAATCGTGGTGAACGTGCATATGATATTTATTCACGTTTATTAAAAGACCGTATTATTATGTTAGGGTCTCAAATTGATGATAATGTAGCAAATTCTATCGTGTCTCAATTATTATTCTTACAAGCACAAGACTCTGAAAAAGATATTTACTTATATATTAATTCACCAGGTGGTAGTGTAACAGCAGGATTCGCTATCTATGATACAATTCAACATATTAAACCAGATGTACAAACAATCTGTATTGGTATGGCTGCATCAATGGGCTCATTTTTACTAGCAGCAGGTGCAAAGGGTAAACGTTTCGCATTACCAAATGCTGAAGTAATGATTCACCAACCTTTAGGTGGTGCTCAAGGTCAAGCTACTGAAATTGAAATTGCAGCTAATCACATTTTAAAAACTCGTGAAAAATTAAATCGTATTTTAGCTGAACGTACTGATCAGTCTATTGAAAAAATTCAACAAGATACTGATCGTGATAACTTCTTAACTGCTGAAGAAGCTAAAGAATATGGATTAATTGATGAAGTGATGGAACCAAAAGGTAAATAATTCCTAAAAGTTATCTCACACATAAAATAAAAAGCCTTAGAATGATTTCTAACTCATTGAATTCATTCTAAGGCTTTTTATGTTTATACGAACATTATTTTCTTAACTTTTTAATAATTTGATAAAAGCTCGTAATGTAAAAATTAATAATATTAATCCTATAGCAATAAATAATATAGACATAATTATCATTGGCAGTGTATGATCAAATGCAAATATCCCATTAGCAATAAGTAAAATACTAGCAATAATTAACAAAATATAAGTTAATTGATTGTCTTTCATTCTATAAACCTTCTTCATAGTTTGTAATTCTTAAGTTCTAACTAAATCATCTAAAGCATTACGTAAATTATTATATTTAAACTCAAATCCTAGCGCATGTAATTTATTTGGTAAAACTTTTTGAGTATCTAACACGATTGTAGACATTTCGCCTAAAATTAAACGCATTGCTAACTTTGGAGCCCAAGTTTCATGTGGTTTATGCATCGCACGTGCTAATGTGTAACCAAATAAATTTTGTCTTTCTGGAATTGGTGCTGTTAAGTTAAAGGGACCTTGCGCTTCTTTATTCTCAATTGTAAATAAAATTGCTCTAATTAAGTCGTCAATGTGAATCCATGAATACCACTGTTGACCTGAACCTAGTTTACCTCCCACATAAAAACGATAAAGCATTTCCATTGTTTGAAGTGCACCACCATCATCAGAAAGTATAAGACCGAATCGACCTAACAGGACACGGGTGCCAAAATGTTTGAATTTATTTGCGAAACGTTCCCATTGATAAACAATGTCTGATAAGAAGTCAAAAGGTAACGTTTTATATAATTCAGTATAACTATAATACAAATCTTGTGGGTAATATCCCATTGCACTTGCATTAAACAATATCTCAGGCTTTTTGGAGCGTGCTTCGAATAACTCATAAAGCGCTTGTGTAGATTGTATTCGGCTGACCATCATATCTTGTTTATGAGATTGCGTCCATCTTTTGTTTAACGTTGCACCAGCTAAATTAATAACCACATCAATCTCAGGAACTTTTTGTTGCCAACCTTCTTTTGACCAATTGACATACATGATATTTGGGTGATAAGACATTTTATCTTGCCTTGTTAAAATTGTAATCTGTGCATCAGTGTTCTTGATTTCATTCACTAAGTGTGAACCTACCATTCCAGTTCCACCTGTAATTAAATAACGTTTCATTCTTTCACCTCATTTTTAAATATAAACGTGCTAACCTTATTGATAGATATTATTAATATTCAAATTTTATACATTTTTTAGACAATAAGATGTCAAATAATTTTTGGATTACGCATTTAAAATTAAAGTATATCAGTTATAATAAAATTGTACCTTCGATAATTAATTAAACATCTCTTAATTAGTATGAGTATACCCCATAATATACTAACGAAGGTAAATTTTGACTCCCTTTAGTAGTGGATCCATGCGAGAAACGTATGGATCCTTTTTTTGTCCTAATATATGTATACCACATTTTATAAAAATTACTTGAATTCACTTTCAGTAAAGTATCCATTGTTTAATAAAAGCGAAATAAGGTTAATGTTTTATAGATTAAAAATGATTATTTTTCTAATAACCATATTGTTAAAATTGAGAGGGTAGCAATAACAACTGTAATGATAAATCCTACAATATGATGGTCTTCATTTGAGTCGAAATTTTCATTCTCAATCATCATACGTTTTAAACCTTTTTGATTAATGTCTTTAAAAAGTTCATTATAATTTAATTTACTCAAAATAATCACTTACCATTTCGCATTAAGTTTTAATTAAGTTATTTAAAAATGATGTTTATCAATTACTATGATGTTATCATATATGAGATAGTTATATTTAACTATATAGCTTTAAGGTAATATTAAATGATGTATTTGTTGTAAAGTTAGTTCATCATTAAAATTAAAAGTTTTAGTTTTGCTAGATTTTAAAGTGTAGTTATTGCATTTTAAACTCCAAATCTTAAAAATTCATTTAATGATATAGATTATGCGTTCATTTTATGAACTCATTTTTAATTATAAACCATTTTCTACCATTTGAAAGAGAGGTATGTAATAAATGAGCGGTATTGCCAAAATAATTAGTACAATTGTAGTATTACTGCTACTTATTGGCTTGGCTTTTGGAATTTATTCTTTCGTTGATAGTTCAAAAAAGGCAAACGAGCGTTTAAATGACAAAACAACAGAACAGCACGATAAGAAAAAAGATGAAAAGGATAAAAAGAAAGACAAAGAAAAGGACAAAATGAAGGACACTCAACAAACACAACAGGTTCCTTCACAACAAACGACGCAATCATCAACGCAACAAAGACGTACAACACAATCTCCGACTCAACAGCAAAGAACCCAACAACCTCGTACTCAAGAAAAACAAACGCAACAAAAATCAACACAAGAACCTAAAACACAAGAAAAGCAAAAATCTAAACAAGATAGTTCTGATTCAAAAGAAACACCAAGTACGGAAGAGAAACTATCTACACAGCAAAAACCACAACAAAATCATTCCAGTCAATCATCATCTAATAGCACTTCTAATCGTAACAGTAGTCAATCATCACAAAGAAATTCGAGTCAATCACAACAATCAACTCAACAAAATAATCAAAGAAGTGCTAGCAACCAACGCTCAAGCTGTCAGAGTGCTAGTAATCAAAACACAAAATCACTAATATAAAATGCCAACGTCTTTAATTTTTGACGTTGGCATTTTCGTGTTTATATCATCCAATAAATTAATAGTGACAGTATGAAAGATATCAATAATATTGATAGACAACCGAGTGAACATCCGCAACCAGTATGCGTGCAACCATAAGAATATGTGTGCTTATAAATTTGTTTATTGTTATGAGAATAATGATGATTCTTTTCTTTAAAATAATCATCGTTTTTATATCTCTCATCACTTGGATCTATAACTTCAACTTTATCATGTGAGCGATTTTCTTTAGACATTTATATCCCTCTTCATTACTTAATTATGATTATATAAATTATAAAGGAAAAATTAAGTATTTAAAATATATGATTAATGATAATGTAGCCAGGGTAAAATTTCCCTGGAAAGGTAGTGGAATATATGAATTATTAGCAATTGGCAGAGGTGTGACTGAGCTACTTCAAATTTCTACTCCAATTATTTACAAATTATAATGAAAATTGAGTTAATTCCCTTGCAATTTATAGTACGTAATAGTACTATTGCAATTGTAAAGAGGTTAAAAATTGTCCCGGTCGGGACAGAAAAAGTCAAAGATTGGTTGTAAGTATCTCTCAAATACCTTTTTATAAAGATATAAGGAGGAAGGTAGTAGTGAAAGACTTAATCAAAGTTCAACAAAAGCTCATACCAGACCTCGTTGATAAGATGTATAGACGCTTTTATATTTTAACTACTATCTCGCAAAATCAACCAGTGGGAAGACGAAGTTTAAGTGAACATATGGACATGACTGAGAGGGTTTTGAGATCTGAAACAGATATGTTAAAGAAACAAGAGTTAATCAGCGTAAAACCCACAGGCATGGAAATTACACGTGAAGGCACTGAAGTATTGTCGCAATTGAGTGATTACTTCAATGTTTATACTGATGATCACAAAATGGCAAGAGCCATTAAAGACAAATATCATATTAAAGATGTACATGTTATTCCGGGTGATTCTGATACGAGTCAACCGGTCAAAAGAGAAATTGGTCAACAAGCTGGACAATTATTAGAAAGCATACTTTACGAAGATGCTATTGTGTCAGTAACAGGTGGTTCGACAATGGCTTATGTCAGTGAATCAATTCATTTGTTGCCCTTCAATGTATTTTTTGTACCAGCTAGAGGTGGACTAGGTGAGAACGTAGTTTACCAAGCTAATACAATTTCTTCTAGCATGGCTCAACAAGCTGGTGGTTATTATACAACATTATATGTACCAGATAATGTTAGCGAATCTACATATGATACGTTAATGTTAGAGCCATCGGTTATGCACACTCTAGATAAAATTAAACAAGCGAATGTTACAGTACACGGCATTGGTGATGCGCTGAAGATGGCGTATAGACGTCAGTCACCTCAAGATGTGATTGATAAACTTCAACATCATCAAGCCGTTGGAGAAGCTTTTGGATATTATTTTGATGCTCAAGGTCATATTGTTCATAAAGTTAAGACTATTGGACTACAACTTGAAGACCTTATGAGTAAAGATTTTATCTTTGCGGTAGCAGGCGGTCGGTCTAAAGGAGAAGCTATTAAGGCGTATCTTTCCATCGCCCCAGAAAATACTGTTTTAATAACAGATGAAGCCGCAGCAAAAGTTATTTTACAGCAGTAATAAAAAGTTTAATACTTTTTAAATATTATTTTAAAGGAGGCCATTATAATGGCAATTAAAGTAGCAATTAATGGTTTTGGTAGAATTGGTCGTTTAGCATTCAGAAGAATTCAAGATGTAGAAGGTCTTGAAGTAGTTGCAGTTAACGACTTAACAGACGACGATATGTTAGCGCATTTATTAAAATATGATACTATGCAAGGTCGTTTCACTGGAGAAGTTGAAGTCATCGAAGGTGGATTCCGTGTAAATGGTAAAGAAATCAAATCATTCGATGAACCAGATGCAGGTAAATTACCTTGGGGCGATTTAGATATCGACGTAGTATTAGAATGTACTGGTTTCTACACTGATAAAGAAAAAGCACAAGCTCACATCGATGCAGGTGCTAAAAAAGTATTAATCTCAGCTCCAGCTAAAGGTGATGTAAAAACAATCGTATTCAACACTAACCATGACATATTAGATGGTTCAGAAACAGTTGTATCAGGTGCTTCTTGTACAACTAACTCACTAGCACCAGTTGCAAAAGTTTTAAGTGATGAATTTGGTTTAGTTGAAGGTTTCATGACAACAATTCACGCTTATACTGGTGACCAAAATACACAAGACGCTCCTCACAGAAAAGGTGACAAACGTCGTGCTCGTGCAGCAGCAGAAAATATTATTCCTAACTCAACAGGTGCTGCTAAAGCAATCGGTAAAGTTATTCCAGAAATTGATGGTAAATTAGACGGTGGAGCTCAACGTGTTCCAGTTGCTACTGGTTCTTTGACTGAATTAACTGTAGTATTAGACAAACAAGATGTTACAGTTGACCAAGTTAACAGCGCTATGAAACAAGCTTCAGACGAATCATTCGGTTACACTGAAGATGAAATCGTATCTTCTGATATCGTAGGTATGACTTATGGTTCATTATTCGATGCGACACAAACTCGTGTAATGACTATTGGTGACCGTCAATTAGTAAAAGTTGCAGCTTGGTACGATAATGAAATGTCTTACACAGCTCAATTAGTACGTACATTAGCTCACTTAGCTGAACTTTCTAAATAATTGAAGCTTAACGGATAAGCACGTTATTCAAGTTATTTAAAGTAATCATACGGAGGTTAATGACCCTCTCGATATTTTTTAATTTGATTAGTGCTTTGTACTGTTTAATTAGATATAAAAGCTTATGAGTAAGCGGGGAGCACAAACGCTTCTCCGCTTATTTTTATATAAAGTTTTCCTAATCAAAGGAGGAAATTAATAATGACTAAAAAAATCGTTTCTGATTTAGATTTAAAAGGTAAAGTTGTTCTTGAACGTGCTGATTTCAACGTACCAATCAAAGATGGTGAAATCACTAACGACAACAGAATTGTTCAAGCTTTGCCAACTATTAAATATATCATCGAACAAGGTGGTAAATTAGTATTATTCTCTCATTTAGGTAAAGTTAAAGAAGAAAGTGATAAAGAAGGTCTTACACTTAAACCTGTAGCAGATAATTTATCTAAACAATTAGGTAAGAAAGTTACATTCGTTCCAGAAACTCGTGGAGAAAAACTTGAATCTGCAATTAAGAACTTAAATGAAGGTGACGTTTTACTAGTTGAAAATACACGTTTCGAAGATTTAGATGGTAAAAAAGAATCTAAAAATGATCCTGAATTAGGCAAATACTGGGCTTCATTAGGTGATGTCTTCGTTAATGACGCGTTTGGTACAGCTCACCGTGAGCATGCTTCAAACGTAGGTATTTCTACTCACTTAGAAACAGCAGCTGGTTATTTAATGGAAAAAGAAATTAAATTTATTGGTGGAGTAGTTAATGATCCTCATAAACCAGTAGTAGCTATTCTAGGTGGTGCTAAAGTTTCAGATAAAATTAATGTTATTAAAAACTTAGTAAATATCGCTGATAAAATTTTAATTGGTGGCGGTATGGCTTACACATTTGCAAAAGCACAAGGTAAAGAAATTGGTCTTTCATTATTAGAAGAAGACAAAATTGATTTCGCTAAAGATTTATTAGCAAACAATAGCGATCAAATTGTCTTACCTGTTGATTGTAAAGTTGCTAAAGAATTCTTAAATGATGCGAAAATCACTGAAGTTTCAATTGATGAAATTCCTTCAGATCAAGAAGCTATGGATATTGGATCAAAAACAGTTGAGTTATTCAATAAAGAATTACAAGGTGCTCATACAGTAGTATGGAATGGGCCTATGGGTGTATTCGAGTTTAGTAACTTTGCTAAAGGAACTATCGGTGTATGTGAATCCATCGCGAAATTAAATGATGCTACAACAATCATCGGTGGTGGTGATTCTGCAGCGGCAGCAATCTCACTAGGTTTCAAAGATGATTTCACACATATCTCAACTGGTGGCGGTGCTTCATTAGAATACTTAGAAGGTAAAGAGTTACCTGGTATTAAAGCTATCAATAATAAATAATTCAATTCAAAATGTTGAGTTGAAACTCAAGTTTTTAAATACTTTTTTATGGGAAAAAGACAACAGAAAGTAGTTAAGACTTTCAACATTTGACTAAAAAAAGTAGTAATCGTTAAACTTACAAATTTAATACTAAAAATTAAGGAGTGTAATGAATGAGAACACCAATTATAGCCGGAAACTGGAAAATGAATAAAACAGTTCAAGAAGCTAAAGATTTCGTAAATGAATTACCAACATTACCTAATCCTAAAGAAGTAGAATCAGTAATTTGTGCACCAACAATTCAATTAGATGCTTTAGTAACTGCTGTTAAAGACGGTAAAGCACAAGGATTAAAAATCGGTGCACAAAACGCTTACTTTGAAGATAGTGGTGCGTACACTGGTGAAACTTCACCTGTAGCATTATCTGATTTAGGTGTTAAATATGTAGTTATTGGTCACTCAGAACGTCGTGACTATTTCCAAGAAACAGACGAAGAAGTGAATAAAAAAGCTCATGCGATCTTTAATCATGACATGACACCAATCATTTGTGTAGGTGAATCAGACAAAGAACGTGAAGCTGGAAAAGCTAATGAAATTGTAGGAAACCAAGTAAAAAAAGCTGTAGAAGGTTTATCTGATGAACAACTTAAACAAGTTGTTATTGCTTATGAGCCAATCTGGGCAATTGGGACTGGTAAATCATCAACTTCTGAAGATGCTAATGAAATGTGCGTACATGTGCGTCAAACATTAGCTAAATTATCTAGCCAAGATGTTGCAGATGCGACTCGTATTCAATACGGTGGTAGTGTTAAACCTAATAACATCAAAGAGTACATGGCTCAATCAGACATTGATGGCGCATTAGTAGGTGGCGCTTCATTAAAAGTTGAAGATTTCGTACAGTTATTGGAAGGTGCAAAATAATTATGGCTAAACAACCAACTGCCTTAATCATTTTAGATGGATTTGCAAATCGTGAAAGTGAACACGGTAATGCTGTTAAACAGGCACATAAACCAAATTTTGATCGTTATTGTGAGAAATATCCAACAACTCAAATCGAAGCAAGTGGCTTAGATGTCGGATTGCCGGAAGGTCAAATGGGTAACTCAGAAGTTGGTCATATGAATATTGGTGCTGGACGTGTTGTATATCAAAGTTTAACGCGTATTAATAAATCAATTGAAGATGGTGACTTCTTTAAAAATGACGTGTTAAATAATGCTGTTAAACATGTTAAGGATCATTCATCAGCATTACAAGTGTTTGGTTTATTGTCTGATGGCGGTGTTCACAGCCACTATAAACATTTATTTGCAATCTTAGATTTAGCTAAAAAACAAGGTGTAGATAAAGTTTTCGTTCACGCTTTCTTAGATGGTCGTGACGTTGACCAAAAATCAGCACTTAAATATATCGAAGAAACTGAAGCTAAATTTGAAGAATTAGGTGTAGGTCAATTCGCTTCAGTATCAGGACGTTATTATGCGATGGACCGTGATAAACGTTGGGATCGTGAACAACGTGCTTACAACGCAATTCGTAATTTTGAAGGCCCATCATATGCTTCTGCTAAAGAAGGTGTTGAAGCTAATTATAAAAATGATGTCACTGACGAATTCGTTGAACCATTTATTGTTGAAGGTCAAAATAATGGTGTCAATGATGGCGACGCAGTTGTATTCTATAATTTCCGTCCAGATAGAGCTACACAACTTTCTGAAATCTTTACTAACAAAGCGTTTGATGGTTTCGAAGTTGAGCAAGTTAATGATTTATACTATGTAACGTTTACTAAATACAATGATAATGTAGATGCTGAAATTGCATTTGAAAAAGTTGATTTAAATAATACAATCGGTGAGGTTGCTCAAAACAATCATTTAAAACAACTACGTATTGCTGAAACTGAAAAATATCCTCATGTCACTTACTTTATGAGTGGCGGTCGTAACGAGGAATTTGAAGGAGAACGTCGTCGATTAATTGATTCTCCTAAAGTAGCTACGTATGACTTAAAACCAGAAATGAGTGCTTATGAAGTTAAAGATGCACTTCTTGAAGAGTTAGACAAAGGTGACTTAGATTTAATCCTATTAAACTTCGCTAACCCTGATATGGTTGGTCATAGTGGTATGTTAGAACCTACAATTAAAGCTATTGAAGCGGTAGATGAATGTCTAGAAGAAGTTGTTGATAAAATTATTGCTATGGGTGGTCATGCGATTATCACTGCAGACCATGGTAACTCAGACCAAGTCTTAACGGATGATGATCAACCAATGACTACACATACAACAAATCCAGTACCAGTTATCGTTACAAAAGAAGGTGTAACGTTAAGAGAAACTGGACGTTTAGGTGACTTGGCTCCAACATTATTAGATTTATTAAATGTTGAACAACCGTCAGAAATGACTGGTGAATCATTAATCAATCATTAATAAAATGTATGATATATTGAGACTTGATGTAATGATTCATTCTTCAAGTTTCCCAAATTTCATATGTAATATTATTTTATAAAAAATAAAAAAAGGCTATAATAGCCATATAATATAATTAAAGGAGATATTAAACATGCCAATTATTACAGATGTTTACGCTCGCGAAGTCTTAGATTCACGTGGTAATCCAACAGTTGAAGTTGAAGTTTTAACTGAAAGCGGTGCTTTCGGACGTGCTTTAGTACCATCAGGCGCTTCTACTGGTGAACACGAAGCAGTTGAATTACGTGATGGAGATAAATTACGTTATTTGGGTAAAGGTGTAACTAAAGCAGTAGAAAATGTTAACGAAATTATTGCACCTGAAATTGTTGAAGGTGAATTTTCAGTACTAGATCAAGTATCTATTGACAAAATGATGATTCAATTAGACGGTACTGATAACAAAGGTAAATTAGGTGCAAATGCTATTTTAGGTGTTTCTATCGCAGTAGCACGTGCAGCAGCTGACTTATTAGGTCAACCTTTATACAAATATTTAGGTGGATTCAACGGTAAACAATTACCAGTACCTATGATGAACATCGTAAATGGTGGATCTCATTCAGATGCACCAATCGCTTTCCAAGAATTCATGATTTTACCTGTAGGTGCAGAATCATTTAAAGAATCATTACGTTGGGGTGCAGAAATCTTCCATAATCTTAAATCAATCCTTAGTAAACGCGGTTTAGAAACTGCAGTAGGTGACGAAGGTGGTTTCGCTCCTAGATTTGAAGGTACTGAAGATGCGGTTGAAACAATTATCAAAGCAATCGAAAAAGCCGGATACAAACCAGGTGAAGATGTATTCTTAGGATTTGACTGTGCTTCTTCTGAATTCTATGAAAACGGTGTTTATGATTACACTAAATTCGAAGGTGAACACGGTGCTAAACGTAGCGCAGCAGAACAAGTTGACTACTTAGAAGAATTAATTGGTAAATATCCAATCATTACTATTGAAGATGGTATGGATGAAAACGATTGGGAAGGTTGGAAACAATTAACTGATCGTATCGGTGATAAAGTTCAATTAGTTGGCGATGATTTATTCGTAACTAACACTGAAATTTTATCTAAAGGTATCGAACAAGGTATTGGTAACTCAATCTTAATCAAAGTAAACCAAATTGGTACATTAACTGAAACATTCGATGCTATCGAAATGGCTCAAAAAGCTGGATACACTGCTGTTGTATCACACCGTTCTGGTGAAACTGAAGATACTACAATTGCTGATATTGCAGTGGCTACTAATGCAGGTCAAATTAAAACTGGTTCATTATCAAGAACTGACCGTATTGCTAAATACAATCAATTATTACGTATCGAAGATGAATTATACGAAACAGCTAAATTTGAAGGAATTAAATCTTTCTACAATTTAGACAAATAATAGTGCTATAGCTAAATATATAGTTCACGCTTAAAACTTTAGGTTTCACGCCCTAAAGAAGTTACAAACCCGTTACAGTGTTGAGTCTGTAACGGGTATTTTATTGAGTTAAGCCTTTTAACATCCTTATTTAAACTGATATAATGATAGAAGTAATTTTTAAAAAGGAGTAACGTTATGAAAGACTCATATGCTAAAGAAACCAGAACGGGTCGCTTAATTGCTATAAGTTCATTAGTATTTTGTATTTTACTTATTATTCATCATTTTATTGTTATAGATGAATCTACAGCTAAATCAATTTTATCTTTAGCTGGTCAAAAGACCTCTGATACAGCGATACATAATATTTTAAATAGTGATAGATACACTGGAGTAATGTATATATTAGCATACTTAGCTGGTGTAGTTGCGTTTTGGAATCGACATCCTTACTTATGGTGGTTCATGTTTGCTGTTTATGTATCAAATGCACTATTCACACTCGTAAATTTATACTTATTTATTCAAGGCATTTTAGATGTTAAGAATGTCATTGCTATTTTTCCTATTTTAATTGTAGTGATTGGATCAATTATTATAGCTATTTATATGTTAATTGCTTCTATCTTACGTAAGAGTACTTTTAATAGATAGAAGTTTGATAATATCAGTGAAGATGTGTTATAATTCGTGTCGTATATAATGAACGGAGGACAATTTTTATGCATACATTAATCATCGTTTTATTAATTATAGATTGTATTGCATTAGTGACTGTTGTATTACTCCAAGAAGGTAAAAGTATTGGACTTTCAGGTGCTATAAGTGGTGGCGCAGAACAGTTATTTGGTAAACTAAAACAACGTGGCGTCGATTTATTCTTGCATAGATTAACAATTTTTCTAGCTGTTATTTTCTTTGTACTTATGTTTTGCATAAGTTACTTAGGTATGTAGAAGATATAAACATGAATTAATGAAGTAAATAAATCTCAACCAAGACTGATAAAGTTATGATAAGTAGACATAAATTGTTTACTAAAAATGTTATCAGCCTGAGTCCGACGATATACTTGTCGGACTTTTTTATTTTATAATAAAGATAGAGATGTTTGTTAACCTCATTTTAGAGGGAATCACGATTTATGTATTTGAACTTTAAGTGATAGTTAGTAAAATTAACATGTATATTTTAAATGATAGATAAAATATTCAGTTCGTAATGATAAGGGAGAGGGATTTTAACCATGCAAATTAAACTACCAAAACCATTCTTTTTTGAAGAAGGTCAACGCGCAGTATTATTACTTCACGGCTTTACTGGTAATTCTGCTGATGTAAGACAACTCGGACGTTACCTTCAAAAAAAGGGCTATACATCTTATGCTCCACAATATGAGGGACATGCAGCACCACCAGAAGAAATATTAAAATCCAGCCCTTTTGTTTGGTTTAAAGATGTTTTAAATGGTTATGATTATTTAGTAGACCAAGGGTACGAAGAAATAGCAGTAGCTGGATTATCATTAGGTGGCGCCTTTGCATTAGAACTAAGTTTAAATCGAGATGTGAAGGGGATTATAACTATGTGTGCACCTATGGAGAATAAAACAGAAGGTTCTATTTATGAAGGATTTCTTGAATATGCACGTAACTTTAAAAAGTATGAAGGTAAAAATCAACAAACCATTGACCAAGAAATGGAACAATTTCATCCAACTGAAACCCTGAAAGAACTGAGTGACACACTAAAAGGGGGCAAAGAACATGTCGATGAAGTGATTGACCCAATACTTGTCGTACAAGCAGGACAAGATACAATAATTGATCCTCAATCCGCAAATTATATATATAATCATGTCGATTCTGATAAAAAAGATATCAAATGGTATCAAAATTCAGGTCATGTGATTACCATTGATAAAGAAAAAGAGAAAGTCTTTGAAGATGTATATCAGTTTTTAGAATCATTGGAATGGACAGAGTAAAAAATAAAGATGTAGGAGAGAAAGGAGGGGCATAATGATTTTAAAGCAATCCATCGAAGAAATGATTAAACAACCTGACTATGAACCCATGTCAGTATCTGACTTTCAAGATGCGTTAGGTTTAAATAGTGCCGACTCATTTAGAGATTTAATTAAAATACTCGTTGAATTAGAACAGTCTGGTTTAATTGAACGTACGAGAACAGACAGATATCAACGTAAACAATCTAACAAAACAAATTCAAAACTAATCAAAGGAACGTTAAGTCAAAATAAAAAAGGCTTTGCTTTTTTAAGACCTGAAGATGACGAGATGGAGGATATTTTTATTCCACCAACTAAAATCAATAGAGCATTAGATGGAGATACCGTCATCGTAGAAATTCAAAAATCTCGTGGAGAACATAAAAGTAAAATTGAAGGTGAAGTAAAATCTATTGAAAAGCATTCAGTTACGCAAGTTGTTGGAACGTATAGCGAAGCAAAGCATTTTGGTTTCGTATTACCGGATGACAAACGTATTATGCAAGATATCTTTATTCCTAAAGGGCAAAACTTAGGCGCGGTGGATGGACATAAAGTGCTTGTTCAAATCACTAAATATGCGGATAGCAACGATAATCCAGAAGGACATGTTTCAGCAATCTTAGGACATAAAAATGATCCTGGCGTAGATATACTGTCTATTATTTATCAACATGGGATAGAAATCGAGTTTCCTGATGAAGTGTTAAAAGAAGCTGAAGAAGTACCAGATGTGATAGAACCATTTGAAATTAAAGGTCGTCGAGATTTAAGAGATGACTTGACGATTACAATCGATGGTCCAGATGCTAAAGATTTAGATGATGCCATCGCTGTAAAAAAATTGAAAAATGGCAACACCGAGCTTACAGTAAGTATTGCCGACGTAAGTTATTATGTTAAAGAAGATTCAGCTTTAGACAAAGAAGCGTACGACCGTGCGACAAGTGTGTATCTCGTGGATAGAGTGATTCCAATGATTCCACACCGTTTAAGTAATGGAATATGTTCATTAAATCCTGAAGTGGATCGTCTCACATTAAGTTGTCGTATGGAAATCAGTGCGCGTGGTGAAGTAATTAATCATGAGATTTTTGATAGTGTGATACATTCTAACTATAGAATGACATACGACGCAGTTAACAAAATCATCACTGATCAAGATCCTGAAACGCGTTCACAATACAAAGATTTAACACCTATGTTAGATTTAGCGCAAGATTTATCTAATAGATTGATTCAAATGCGCAAACGTCGTGGGGAAATTGATTTTGATATTAATGAAGCGAAAGTACTTGTGAATGACGAAGGTATTCCAACAGAAGTGCTAATGAGAGAACGAGGTGAAGGGGAACGCTTAATCGAATCGTTCATGTTAGCAGCCAACGAAACAGTAGCTGAATACTTCAATAAATTAGAAGTACCATTTATTTATCGTGTTCACGAACAACCAAAATCTGACCGATTAAGACAGTTCTTCGACTTTATTACCAATTTCGGTATTATGATTAAAGGTACAGGTGAAGATATTCATCCAACAACCTTACAAAACATTCAAGAAGAAGTCGAAGGTAGACCGGAACAAATAGTCATTTCAACGATGATGTTGCGTTCAATGCAACAAGCACATTATGATGATGTTAATTTAGGGCACTTCGGTTTATCTGCTGAGTACTATACTCACTTTACATCTCCTATACGTCGTTATCCTGACTTAACAGTGCATCGATTGATTCGCAAATATTTAATTGACCATTCTATGGATAAAAAGGAATTAAGACATTGGGAAGATACGCTGCCAGAACTTGCTGAACATACGTCACAACGGGAACGTCGTGCGATTGAAGCTGAACGTGATACTGATGAGTTGAAAAAAGCTGAGTATATGATTCAACATATTGGTGATGAATTTGAAGGTGTCATTAGTTCAGTTGCTAATTTCGGTATGTTTGTAGAATTACCTGATACCATTGAAGGTATGGTTCATATTGCGAATATGACAGATGATTATTATCATTTTGACGAACGTCAAATGGCATTGATTGGCGAACGTCAAGCTAAGGTATTTCGCATTGGTGATGAAATAAAGGTCAAAGTGACTCATGTTGATGTGGATGAACGTATGATTGACTTCCAAATTGTAGGTATGCCGTTACCTAAAAATACGCAATCACAACATCCTGCTCGTGGTAAGACGATTCAGGCTAAGACACGCGGTAAGTCATTAGATAATTCTAAAAATGATGTTAATAGTAAAAATAGTAAAGGTAAGAAGAAAAAGCGCAAGCAACGTAAAGGTAAAAACGCGCGCAAAAAAGATAAACAAGGTAATACGCATCATAAACCATTTTACAAGAGTAAAAGCGTGATCAAGAAATCACGTCGCAAGAAAAAATAGTCAGCAAAGAAGAGGTGAGTATTAATGGCTAAGAAAAAATCAAAATCACCAGGTACATTAGCTGAAAATCGTAAAGTAAGACACGATTATAATATAGAAGATACGATTGAAGCAGGAATTGCTTTACGTGGTACTGAAATTAAATCCATACGTCGTGGTAGTGCCAATTTAAAGGATAGCTTTGCGCAAGTGAGACGAGGCGAAATGTACCTGAATAATATGCATATTGCTCCATATAAAGAAGGGAATCGCTTTAATCATGATCCTTTACGTACACGCAAATTACTCTTGCATAAAAAGGAAATTCAAAAATTAGGTGAACGTACACGAGAAATAGGGTATTCTATTATTCCGTTGAAATTATATTTAAAACATGGTCAATGTAAAGTCTTACTAGGCGTTGCTAGAGGTAAAAAGAAATATGATAAACGTCAAGCGCTTAAAGAAAAAGCGGTAAAACGTGATATTGATCGTGCGGTAAAAGCCCGTTATTAAGCATTGTCATTGCTTAATTGGGCTATGTTTGATATGATAGTTTACAATGACAAATTATTTTATTGATGATTTAATCAAAGTCATTTTTTATAGATTAATTTGAATTGAGGGGACGTTCTTGGATTCGACAGGGGTCTCCAGAGCTTATTAAGCGTGTTGGAGGGTTGGCTCCGTCATCAACACATTTCGGTTAAATATAACTGACAAATCAAACAATAATTTCGCAGTAGCTGCGTAATAGCCACTGCATCGCCTAACAGCATCTCCTACGTGCTGTTAACGTGATTCAACCCTAGTAGGATATGCTAAACACTGCCGCTTGAAGTCTGTTTAGATGAAATATAATCAAGCTAGCATCATGTTGGTTGTTTATTGCTGAGCATGATGCGAAAATGATCAATAAACTACACACGTAGAAAGATTTGTATCAGGACCTCTGGACGCGGGTTCGAATCCCGCCGTCTCCATTAAGTAGCTCCGCAACCGTATAGGTTGTGGGGCTGTTGTAATTGTGTGAAAGCAGCAACTTTTATTGATGACAAAAAATTATATCAGAAATATAATAGTGCTAAGAAAAAGACCTGTGTTGCTTTGAGTAATAGTAATCTATATAACTTTGTAAAGCTAACTATAAATATTGACGTATTAAAATACGATGTTGATAAACACTGTGGTACTAAAATTGTACTTTAGAAATAAATTACAATCTTTAATTTTAACAGTTGGCTTTGTTTATCAGATTCAAAGATAAAAGCTAATTGTAAACCAGTACTTTGAAATAGGGACGTACTTTAATGTAAGAGATAGTTATATTTTTGTTATTATCTCACTAAATAGTATGGTTGTTGATTTAACGATTTGTTTAGTCAGAAAGGTAAAATGTAGCAACTATTTTTACTATTGTAGTCCTGAGTTAAGATTACAAGTATTAATTAGTTGTCTATTCAATTCCAATTATTTAATTTAGATAAGCTTAATGTAAGTAGTTATAGAATGTATATTTAAGTTAAAGAATGTATATTTAAGTTAAAGCCTTTTTTATCATTCATCTCCTACAAAGTTACCAGTTTCAACATTATTTAAATCTCCACCTCTCTTGCGATCAAAATTTTCATTATGTTCAACCGTTTGTTTTTTCATTCTTTAAATATATTGTCATTATGGTATACAACATTTGGGTCAATTTCACTCTCTGAGTTTGAAGCTTTCTTTGTTATATTGAGGATTTTGAACTTCATTTTTTTTAATTACTACAACTAATTACGTTTGAATTGGATGTTTTATTTTCAGCCTCTAAAGGCGTAACTAAATTGTTTTGACCTTCATCTTTTTTAGAGCTAACTGCTATTGTTTTTCCTTTTCCTTGAGTTGTACTATCAGGGTTGACTTGTTCCAAGAAAAAAGAGTTTTCAATGCTACCATCTTCATTTTGATTAGCAGACATTGAACCTTGAGAATCAGCTTCTAAAGATTTACCACCAGATTTTAACTTAAACATATTGCTATCAATTGTCAGTGCTTTATTACCTGTAACGTCAACTGTAACAAATGTATCTTTAGCGTTAGTTGGCAAGGCTGAAGGCCCTACTGATTTCATGTTTTCAACTGAATTTACTGTCACTTGTAAATTACCGTTTTTTGCAGTGTCTCCTATTTTATAAAATTTGTTATCATTTGGATTATTTGAGGTTAAGTGACCAGTAAAAGTGGTTGTACAAGCAGAGATACCAATAACAATTAAAATTAATAATATTAAACAACCGCTACAACCGAATAGCCAGCCTTTTTTACGTTTTTTCTTTTTTTGCTCACCTTGTTTGTTTCTTCTGATACTCTTGGAATTGCTCCCATTGTTTTCTTTGTTGATCTTGATTATAGTTTTCTTCCATCATACCTAACTAATTTGTTTTTTATAATTTAATTATAATATATTTTAAATAAATTTTTAAATAATTATGACACATTTCTATTTAAAAAAAGTAGAAAGTAGATTGTTAAGAAAAAAATAGTATGTTGTATTTTTGAAAGATATCTACGTTTTGAGGACTTCTTGTAATAAGGACATATTAAAGTAAATACTGTTATCTATGTTACCCCAAATTACTTTCGTTTTTTCAGTTTTGACATTTTATATGCAATTCAATAGTCAATTAAAATATTTGTTATGACAACATTTATAATAATTATCACATGAATAGGTAAATGCAATAATGAAATTCAGTCGCTCTATTAAAGAAGCCCCACAACCGTATAGGTTGTGGGGCTGTTGTAGTTGTGTGAATCAAAGCGTATGAGAGAAATAATCCGTTTGTTGTTTACTATGATTCTCTCAATTTTTAAAAAGTTACGGAAGATACATTTAAATACAATACATATATAGGTTTGCTAGATCTATTTACAACGGGCAGGTCGAAACGATAGGTTAGTTATTGTGACCTACTCAGAAAGCGGTAAAGTTTATTAGACTATGACAAAAACTACATTTTTTATATAAAGAAGTTTGAGGCTTAAAAAAGCGCAATATATTAGTATGTCATCTTCAAATTATTTTAAGAAGAAAATACAAGTAATGATATAATTAGAACCACCCGTCATAGGTTCTGCAACTACTAATACATGACTCAATTGCATTTTGGTCTTCGACGACCTTTGAATGGTATTTACTCATTGTTTCGACCATAGCATCGGCTGTTTTACCTTCAAATCCAAATATCAATGTACCTTTTAATTCAAATATAGCTTGAATTAAATCTTCAAATGAATCATTATATTTTTCTAAACTATCTTTTTCTTCATATATCATTGATTTGACATCAGATTTCATTTCATGTTTTAAATATTCAAGTTTTATGAATTCTGCCTCTTTTTTGGCTGTTTCTTTTAACCCGTCTTTAGCAGCATTCAATAGTCCCATTGTTATGCATCCTCAAACATTTGATACATTTCACTTAACTCTTTGTCACGATTTTCCATTTTTTGTCCAGCATCTACAATTTTTTCAGAGAGTTGTTCTAATTGTTTTTTATGTGATTTTAGATTCGATAAGGTAGAGTCAAATTCTTTTTTATCGTAAAAATCATATTTTCCGGATTTAGTAAGTTCTTCCATGTAACTTTCTATGTCAGATGCATGTATATATTTATAATTACCCGATGAAATTTGATTTTTTGTACTTTTCTTCAATTTGTCTAGCACGCTTTTTGGAATTTTCCTCATAATCTTCTAAACGGTGTATTGTTTTATCAATTGCTTTTAGATTATTATTTAATTTTTCAGCAATATGCTTTGTCTGAGTCTATTTAATCTTAATATTGTCGACCATTACTTGAGCGATGGTTCCGTCTAAGCTATGACCTCCACCATAAACATGTTTATAATTTCTTTTCTCTAGCACCGATTCAGTACATGCATTAGCTTCGTCAAATTGTGAATTTTTAGCAGTATTGTCAGGATATTTGTAGTCAATAATTTAGTTATTTAAGGCTTTATATTCATTGTATAATTTTAAATCTTTTGGGTTTGATTTTATTTGATTATTAAAGATACTAGAAAAAGCTAACTTTGCATCGGTTTCTAAATCTGCATTCTCTTTAATATCAGTACCAGCATAAATCATATAGACTGTGTCATTATCAACTTTACCATTACTATCTATTCGTGATACTGCCATGCCTTGAAATCCATTACCTTTATCGATATGTGATGCTTGAATTTTAAAATTTTATTTTGACTTACCGTCGAAATATACTGAGAATACTTTTTCATTAATAGGACTATCATAAACTTTATCTGATAGTTTATAATATGTAATAATTTTGTCTTTTAACTTTTTCATAATTTTACATCAAAGGAGTAATTTTTTGAATAAAAAAGTATTCTAGATATTGATTATATTTATAAGTATAATATTAATAATTGGTGGAGTCTATTTAAAAATGGAATATGATAAAAAGAAAGAGAAAGAAGAAAAATACTATGCTGAGCAAGAAAAAAGAATAATATTATTTAATATTGCATAATAGTGGTTTTTTACTAAGACTCCAAATAATTTTAAGTTTAAAATACATAGTAGATAACTATGAACGTTCAAAAAGAGAAAGTTAATTTTCAATTTTAATTGTTTAATAATATTTCTAATTGAATTGCCCTTTTTTAAAAAATAAAAATTTTTTGTTGAATTTATTATACTAGATAAATGATTAATGAGCTCTTTATTATAGAAAATTAGAATTATAAAAAGATGTCTTAATTTTTAAATTATAGTAGTATAAAATTACATTTAGATGAGTAGTGATTATATATAAAATTATGAAGAAGTGTTGTCATTCGAAGACATAAGCTGGGCTGAACTCTAGGAACTAAATATCTACTATATTATGTATTGAATATAATAAACAGTAAGATGATTTATATTAGGGAACATCTTACTGTTTTTTTAGAATTATGCTTAGTATATTTAATGATTAAACTGTTTTACATATAATTTAAGATATAGAAAATTATTCTTTATTTTCTATAATTTTTAGCAATTCAATTATTTCATCATTTTGATTAATAATTTTATTCAACAATGCAGTGTTAATGAAGTTTTGATTTAATTGGGACATGTGATAATTATAATTCATTTGCTTCTCCAAATTCATAGAAAGCATTCCAGTCATATTACCTAGTTTATTTACAAAAACATCAACCCTATTTTTATCTGTTGCATTAATTAAAGTAATGGAAGGATGTTCTATACCACGTTTTTTGAAAAAGGAATTTAATTTATTATCTTTTGATACATCATTATGATTTTTAGTTGTTTTAAAATATTTTAAAATTTCACGTTTCTTATCTATAGTTAAGCTTTTATATTGATTTTTCTCTTCTTTATTTAATGAATTTAAATATTCACATTCTGACCATATTTCTCTCATTGTTAATCTTTTTTTAGGTATATTTTTTATCATATCTGCTCCTTTAGCCATAATATAAAATGGTATATTCATATTATAATCATACTATTGGAGTGTATACTACTATATAAAATTTTTATTTTACTGCAAATTATATGATTTAATATTTTGTACTACCTTCTAAAATATATGGAGTATATTTGTAGATCATTAAAAAAGTTCAATCTTGTTTGAAACTTAACCAATCATTTATTTTAATAAATTTATTCGTCTATTAGACTTGGTGTGAAAAGATTTACACTATATAAATCACAATCATATACCTAAATAGTGTGCTGAGATATAATGAACAAGATAGCCCATTAATGACAATATCCCAAGGGAAATAAAGACTGCTGAAATATTTCTACAGTGGGTTTTATAGGATAGACCTTCATTTTGAGCTAAGAAGAAACTAAAGATATATAATCCGATCCCTATTATGAAAAGAGCTATAATTACAAATAACATAAAGACTTCGTGCTCTTCCTTTCTACATAAATGTTAATCATCAATTTTTATTTTAACTAACTTTGAATGTTAACAAATCTAAGTTTCATGAATTTAGTGTAATTCGTTATTTAACGCAAAAACTAGTATACAATTTAAATGTAAAAACGACAACAATATCATAACTTTCATACATTATTAAAGTATCTTTGAAAAGTTCTCTGATAGCTACTATGTCTATGTAATTTTATATATTAGTAAAACGATGTGGAGGTATCTAAATTTACATAAAAAAGTCTGAGACATCAGTCATTGTTCAGGTGTTTTTTCGAATATTGGCAGTCGATGACTGAATTGAAAATGCGTTTATATCAAGCTTTTTTCAACTATAGTCTTGGACCCTAACAAAGAGAAGTTTATCCATAAATTCAACAGACAAAGCAAGTTGGGGTTCGTTGCCGGGATGAGACAACGAATTCAATATGAATTCTGTCTCACTCCCTAAAAAAATTTTATGATTATAAGTCTGTAAAGATTAATATTTTACATCTGGTTGATAAAAATATCTTCGAACCATTTCTATAACCATCATCCAAACAATGTGTCCGAATAATTCAGAGATATGCTCGGCAAATGGTTGCTCAAATGGACTTGGTACAACCTGCATGATAGGCATAATTATCAGGTGGAAAGCTATCCAAATGATAATACCAAATAAGGCACCATAGCCAAGTGTAATTTTAGTATATTTTTTGGCTAACAAAATATAAATAATAGCGATAACTGCTGAAAAGCTATAATGGACGATAAAACTAATCCATGGCAGTGCATGTTCAGAAAAACTGTATGTTAGATGAGTTACGTCTGATGGCACCCCCAAAAGTTGAAGAAGTTGTTGTGGTGGGTTAGTTGCGTCTCTTACAGGTGTTCTCGGTGGAAACATGACTTCCCAACCCAATTTAACTATCCCTGACAAGAGTCCTGCTATGATTCCTGCCCAAAGAAGCTTAATCCAACTTTGATTTGTCTTGGTTTTCATGCTACATTTCTCCTTTATTTGCATGTAATTTTATTAAAACGTCACAATGGCGTTGTTAATTAAAATAAAGCATTATATTTCAATCTAATTATATTACTTTTTTCGAGTTCAAAAGTATAAATTATTTGAACTTTTGATAGTATAGATTGGCTTTTTTAAATTTTACAAATACATACTTGATAAATATAAATTCAATATTTTGACTTTACTTAAAATCGTACGAAACTTTAGTTAATAACAGTCGACAAAGGGTATAATAAATTAAAATTAAAAAATTATATTTAGTAGATTATGTTAATGGAGGATTAAGATGGAAAATAAACCAGATTATTTTCATCATATTGAACATAGAAAGTTTCAAAGTAGTTCTAAAGTGACGCTCTGGTTATCATTGATGATAACTATTATTTTTACAATTATAGAATTTACTGGCGGAATAATTTCAAATTCACTTGCGCTACTTTCTGATTCATTTCATATGTTAAGTGATGTACTAGCTTTAGGGTTATCAATGGTAGCCATTTACTTTTCAAGTAAACCACCGACTAAAAATTATACCTATGGCTTCTTACGACTCGAAATTATAGTAGCGTTTCTCAATGGTTTAGCATTAATTGTCATCTCATTAGGAATTATGTATGAGGGGATTATGAGAATTATTCATCCTAGATCAATAGAAAGTGGCATAATGATAATTATTGCTATCATTGGACTGATTACCAATATTTTATTAACTATTATTTTGATGGTGTCTCTGAAAAAGGAAAATAATATCAACATTCAAAGTGCGTTGTGGCATTTCATTGGAGACTTATTAAATTCTTTAGGTATTATAGTCGCTTTTGTGCTTATACGTCTTACAGAATGGAACATCATTGACCCGATAATTAGTATAGTTATTTCAGTAATTATTTTAAGAGGTGGCTACAAAATAATTAAAAATGCTTCAAAAGTTTTAATGGAGAGAATTCCTGATCGCTTTGATACTGATGAAATTATGACTGATATGAAAAATATTGAAGGGGTAATAGATATTCATGAGTTTCATCTATGGAGCGTTACAACAAATCAAAGTTCTTTAAGTGCACATGTTGTGCTAAGCGATGAATATATTAGATCACCCTATGCGACAATTAATAAAGTTTCAGATTTACTAAAAGAAAAATATGGTTTAGAACACGTGACACTTCAAATTGAAAATATTAATCTCAATCATCTACAAGAAGATTACTTTAAACAAATCCAAGAAGAGGAATAAATGATATAAGCATAATTACTAGAATAAAGTTACATGATATCCATCCCAAAACTAGAATGAAATTTAATTTTTGGGATGTTTTTATTTTTTAAAATGTGCATTGAGAAATATTTTAACTCAGGTTACTGTTTCATTAGGAGGGGACAAAATGGACTTTAAATATAGAAGAATTAGAAGGATGTTACGTCGTTTATATGAGATATACAGGTAACCATGGTAATGAAGAAACATTTGAAACGATGAGGAGAGAATCATTATTGGAGTTATGTCGAAAAATATGGGGTGTTAGAAGTGGATTTAGATGATCCTCAAACTGTTATACCCAAACATTGCAGATATGATGTTATGCTAAGAATTGATGACATAGTTAAAGATGAGAATATTAATTTTCGAAAATTCCATGGTGGAAAGTGTGCTGTCTTTTCAATTCCACATACAGAAGAAGCGGTTTCAAAATTTTTCCGAGATTTAAATAATATTTTAGATAAAACTCAACTACATATGATTAATCATCCTATCATTGAGCGTTACAAGGAAGGGGAGAGAATCAATAATTTTTGTGATATGTTAATTCCCATAGAATGACTTCAATTCAAATAAATTGATAACATAGTAAAATGCGTACTAAAACTAATTATTAGCACGCATTTTTTATAATTTAATCACCTCTTTGTTGATTGTTATAGGTTCCGTTCTGTTGTTGGGCGTTATTATTTTGAGCATTGGGGTTTGTATTTGGTTGATTATCGTTTATATATTGATTTGTCTGTTTAGGTTGAGGACGATACTGTTGTTGATTATATTGTTTTTGTTGTTGATTCGCGGAGTTGTATTGATTTTTATTTGAGTTTTGATAACCATTATTTGAATTATTATTAGTGTATTGCGTTGAGTTTGAATTATTTTGAGTTAATTGAAAATTACTATTTGAATTTTGTTTAGAAGCAGACTTATCTTTCTTATGACTTAATTGACTATCTTTTATTTTATCTTTAGCATTATTAACTTTTTTATCACCATTTGAATTCTTTTTATGGGAGCTTTTAGATTCTGACTTAGAATTGTCTTTATCAGATTCGTGGTTATGACCATATGCTCCTAAAATTAAAAAACTAGATAATAGAATCATAAATAACTTTTTCACTACAAATTTTTTTCCAATAAAATCTTTAGTAACTTCAATTTACTCCAAATATGTATTTATAATTTTTAAACGTTGTAAAAATTAAATTTTAAGTTTTACAATACTATTGTAGACATAAAAATCCCCTCTTCTTAAAGAGAGGGGGTAGTAGAGAATAAATTATTTTTCGTTGTTACCGAATAAACCTTTTACGAATGCGATTACTTTTTTGATTAAGTTGATGATGAACATGTGTCTCACCTCCTATGTATTTGTTAATTAAATTATAGTATTGAATCAAAGTATTTGGGTTGCTAGTTCTAAAGTAATTAAAAAATATTCTTAAGTGTTATTTTAAATTGTAAAACAAATAACTTGGAATTCATTTCTGTTATAATATTTTTGATATAATATATTTATTTTGTATGACTTATAAGTTTAATAAGAATTAAATTTTATAAAACACCCTTCACTAAGGAAGGGTAACGTTATTATTTGTCGTCTGTTTTGAAAACATCTTTAAAGAATTGTACGCCTTTTTTTAGTAAATCAAAGATGAACATGAAAAGCACCTCCAATTAAATTGATTATGGTTATATGGTACATAATTTAATTGGATTGCAGTCTATCATTGCGTAAATTAAAATATTAAGTTCCGTAGCGTTATAAAATTTAAAATAATACGAGAATATTCTTCCTAATCGTTTAATTAATAACATGTCTTGTGAAAAAATATGACATATTATAAGATAAATCTTTGTTTTGGAGAAGAAAAACTTTAAAAGCGTATATTTTAAAATAATTTAAGTTAAATTAGTAGTATATATTTTTAAAAATTATAGAAGTTCCTTTACATTTATGAAAATAAGAGTATAGTGAAGTTTAAGTAATAAAGTACGTGAAGTTGATTGTGGAATTATTTTTATAGAATATTCTCTTTTGATTAATGGATTTGTTACAAATATTTAGTGCAAACGCACACGGAGGTATTCTATATGAATAACGGTACAGTTAAATGGTTTAATGCAGAAAAAGGTTTTGGATTTATCGAAAGAGAAAATGGCGGAGATGTATTCGTACATTTCTCAGCAATTGCTGAAGATGGATACAAATCTTTAGAAGAAGGCCAAAGCGTTGAATTCGAAATTGTCGAAGGTGAACGTGGCGAATAAGCTGCAAACGTTGTTAAAATGTAATAATTAGCAAAAACCCTCAAAAAAGGGCTTTTTTGTTATCAGTTTTGTGGTCCAATTATTGTTCAATTGCATTATTAAATATCTGAGAAGCTTCTTTTTGCCTTCGTATACTTTCTGCGTCACTGATTATCCCCTTTTCATTATCTTTAGATGCTTGTTGTTCTATTTTCGTTTTTTTATCTAATGCTTTTGCTACATCTCCAGTTATATATTGATTTGGAATTTCACTATTCATGGGGAATTTTATATTACCATTCTGTTCTTGACTCGTTTGTTGATGCTTTTCGTTATTAGAAGATTGTGTGTATCCAATGCTTTGATTATAACTTTGTTGTTCAGTGTTTTGCTTGTTATTTGCTGGATTGTTTTTAATATTCTGTTGTACTTTTTCTCCACTTACACGATCAGAATTATCGTTTGAATCTAATTGATTAAGAGTATTCTTTTTCTTAGCACTATCTTTTTCATTCTTTATTGTTTTATTCTTATCTTTTGATTGTTTATGAGTTTTCTTATGGTGTGAAGTTGATTCTGTATTCTTCTTGTGGTTGTCTTTTGATGAGTCATTATGGTTACTACAAGCAGTTAAAATTAAAAAGCTACATATAAATAAATATAAAACTTTTTTCATAACGCCCTCCATTTTTTATGTTTTCTTTATATATATTTTATAATATTAATAGTTACTTGTCTTTAAAAATAAAAAAATCGCCTGTGCAGTTACTTTAATAATGACGAAAAATTAAAGTCTGCACGGCGACAACAAGAAGTAATGTTAAACACTCACAGAGTGCAACACGTATAGGGTACCACAAAAGTATATTTATAGCTATTTAACTTATCTAAAAATAATATTATGATTGTTAAACTTTTGTTAATATAAATTGACAACTTTTCAAAATTAAATTTTCCCTATATCAAAACGCTCAATTTAATTCCTACCAAAAATGCTTATTTCTAAATTTTTAATAAAAACATATAAGGTATTATCATATACATTCATTTTATTCTCATCAGAAATATTGATTTCGACAAGTATCTTAAATGTGTCATTTTCAAGTGGTTCAACAATTGAAATGTCGTTATGATTTCTTTGAACAAGAAATTGCTGTTTGGAATGATTACTAATGTTCCAATCTTACATAGAATGATACCTAACTTTATTTAATATATTAACCAAAGCTTCGCTCAATCTCAGTAAATGCTTTCGTCGTAACTTTGATATTAAAGATTTTATTATCTTCAATATCACCTTCTAAATATCCCTCATTGATTAGAACTTTGCAGTTATGAATAAAATCTTCATATTTTCTATCACAAAAGTAATCATCTTGTGCTGTTACTGAATCTTTAAAATGATTTGCATCTTCTTCAGACTGACCAGCATTAGATCTTTCCATATAAAGTTTATAAAATTTTGCAATTGTATATTTTTGTTCTTTAGTAAGGTTATCCATTAAAAAGTTCCCCTCCAAAATTAATAGATATTATGTTATACCCATAAATAAAAAGAGTTATAAACACAATATTTCTAAAACATCATAACAATTATTTTAGAATTTAATCTGCTTTTTCGATACCTTTTTGCACAGCGTTCGCAAATTTGTAAAATTCTGGAGTATATTTATCAGTATTACTACGATCTAATTTATAATGTTTAAAAAATCCCTTTCTTAAAGCAGTGGTTAATTCTAATTGAATACCTAAATTTGATTCATTTTTATTTACGAAATTATCAGATGATTGCGCGTCAATGTTTTCAGGACTTTCTTTAACTGTAAATCCTTTTCTACGTAGTTGTGTTGCGATGGCTTTAGACATACCTTTATTTTTACCGCCTATATAGACAATCGGGTCGTCACCAGAAAATCCATGTATCGAAATGGTTTTTTTTGTATCTTTTAGTATTTTTTGTAAATGAGGTTCATTGAAGTGAGTAGAGGTAATATGTAGTTGGTCATTATTTGATTTACGTAAACCTTCAAATGTAAAGAAGTTGTATTTACCGACATTAGAAATACGTCTAGCTATCTCAGTTGTTCCAGGTTCAATTCCTCCACCATGTATTGCTGTAACTACTATTTTTTTATTTTTACGTGTTTTTGTATCTATTCGCCAATCTTTGTTTTTATGAGTATTCTTTTTTAATTCATTAAAATCACTATAACAATCAGAGGACGATGATTTAGTTGTCTTCAATGTGTTATAGAGGATAATGACTACAATAACAATGGCGATGATAATTAAAGTTAGAAAGATATAATATAATTTTGAATAAAGGCTCCCTTTTTCTCTCATTTTGACTCCTTTTTATTATAAATTTGTAATTTAACTCATAAATAATAACAATAATTTTGTTCTAATAACAAGTAAAACAACTTTTATTTTATATTTTAAAATAATTTAAATAATTTTAAAAGTCTGGATGATTTATGTTGCTTGAAAGAATTATTGTTTTATTTATTAAAATTAAGGTAGCTATAATAAGGTGATTTCAGTTTAAACTTTGTAGGGAAGACAACTCAATATACTAAGGCATGCATTATTAATACCCTTTTTCAATTCATATATGTATTGTAATGCAACTTGATTTATATTTGTAAAAATAATTTATTGAATAAATAAAATAATCTAATTACATTCATACTACCTTAACAAAAATGTGGTAAATTTAAATAAAGGGATGTGATGGTGTAATGAATAAAGAACTATTAAGAAAGTATTTAAACGATGATGTTTTTAAATCTGTAGTGGTAGTGATTGGGAATAAGAAAGTTGTTTTAGAAAACGATATACATGTTGACTATGAGAATGAAATTATTATTTATCCACTCAAAAATTGCACGCGTATTATACCTTTTAGTTCAATATCTTATCTAGACTTGTTAGATAAGAACGATCAGTTTATTAATTATTTTAAAGAGGATTAGTAAAAAATTCCTATCAATGTTCAATAAAGATTGCTTCCTTTTATCTCATTGATAGGGTTTTAATATGTCTTTACTAATTTAAGGCGATACGCATCAGTAAAATTATCTTTCAATGCGTAAGTAGAGATAATATAAAGACCATGGTCACTCACCGCATTTTTACTTACGCCATACTTATATGCTTGGTAAATAATTTTGGTACAATATGTAAACTTTTTACTCGTTAAATTAAGTGTGACAAGATAACGGCTGTTGCTGTTTTCATAGTTTTCTTTAGCCCAATGCGCGGCCTGTAGTCCAGCAGCAGGTTTAACACAACGATAAATTTTAACCCATTCATTTTTACCTGTACCAAAACGATTTCGGTAAGAAGTAAATGATTCAGTAATAGGTTTGTCACCTGGACCTTCTATTTGAAGAACAGTTTGATGGTCAATAGCAATGCTCGAATGGTCGAAAAAACCAAACAAAACGGGGCCTTTAGTAATGATGATATCCCCAGGTTGGAGTTGAAAGGATTTTTGATGATTTTTATATGAAGAAGGATATACATTGTTATTGGTTATCAAATATGTAGAAAATAATGCAATAAAAACTAAAGAAAAAGATATTAATAGGTATTTTTGTTTAGTTTTCATTTGTTATAAAAGCTCCTTAAAAGTTTAATTAAATGAATAACTCGATTCAATTAATGATTTAATATTTAATGGCTATTTTAAATTTACAATCTTTATACGAAAAATGCATCTCTAAAAGTCGCATGAAATCTAACTTTTAAAGATGCACCATTTAAAATTGAATATTCTTTGACTCTCAACATAATATGCTAGACACGTAGTCGGTTACAAAATTCCAAATATAAGCGTGTAGATAAGTATGGCAATACCAAAGATTAAGAAGATGACTGTAAAGCCTAAGTAGGATTCTTTTCTTTCTTCTTTTTTAGTTTTTAGCATTGTAATTAATAAGATAGTTCCTGCAATAATAAACAGTATGGCAAGCCATAATAGGATATAAAAATGTAAACTCATAGTTAACCCTCCTTGCAATTAAACTTTGCATTAAATGAACTCATAAAGAATAGGATAGATATAATATAGTGCTAAAATGATATTGATAAAAAATAAAATTTCACTAAATAAATCAGTATACACAATAGCTATTGTTAAACTTGTAAGTAAAGTAATACCACAAATGATTAATCCTGGTACTAACCACAAATTGTTATCAATATTCTCGTTGTAGGTAATGAGTACGTTAAAAGCCATAAATAGTATAGTTAATATCACGTTAATTACATTTATTCTAATTAGTTTCATGGTGTTTCACCTCATTAGATACTATTATGCTAGCACTAGGTTATTTATGTACTATAATATCATTTATTACACACAGGTAAATATATTATCTTTAATAAAATTCAATTTACATGTTTATTTTTATATCTTTTGAAAATCTATTAAGTAAATAAGAGGGAAGATATTTTAATTTATCAATCTGTTACTATCTTTTAAATAATAAGAATTTTCTGACTATTAAACGTATTTAATTATATAATATTATTTCTAGTTATATCTGACTTTAATTAAATGAAATTCAACAAAAACTTTATTTTAAAATTTCAAAAAGAAGAACAAAGTAAAAAAGTGAAAAAAATAAAATTTTGCACATAGATAATCTTGAGCAATTCGGTATGATTAGTACATGAATTACTACAGTAAAGATTAAAAGTGTCAATTACACTTTTAAATAGGGGATGAATTTCGATGTCATTTTATGATTTTATTCTTCAATTTAGCAATGATGATACACTGCTACGAAGTTTAGCTAAGTATATTTTAGATGATATTCATTTCCCTTGTGAAGAGGAGAATAACAAACGTACGTCCTTTTTAATTATAATGATCATGAGTTAATTGAAAGTACGAACAGAGCGATTAGTTTATATAATTTAATTTGAGTAATACCAATTATGAGTTTTAAGCGCTTTCCAAACGTCTTTTGTTTTAAAATTAATTTCATTGTTACGAATGGAAAAGGGTTTAAGAACATTTTTATCTAACCAGGTGTTAATTAATTCTTTAGGAACACCATCTAATAACATATCAGTTTTACTAATGATAAAACATTCCCAATCTAGTGAGATTGAACTAGGATTTACATAATTACAGTTATTATGGTTATCCATCATTAACACTCCTTTAATAAATGTAAATCTGATGTTAAGTTATACCCTTGTTGAATATATTCAAACAAGTTATCCTTCAATTTTCTGATTTTCCTTAATACACATATTTTTAAAAATAGTTATAGCTATATTTACTTATAGAAAAGTCAATGCTTAAATGAAGATAGAAATTAATTTATAAACTTTCATTTAAGAAATGTTAACAAAGAGGTGTTCGGTGTTGACACAAACATTATATTTATTGCTTGCGACATGGTCAAACAGTTTTTAATTTAAAAGGAAAGATACAAGGTGCGAGTGATTCACCATTAACATCACTAGGAATTCAACAAGCACTAGCAGCACAAAAATATTTTAAGACAAACAATATTCAATTTGATACTTTATATACCTCCCCACAACAACGTGCATGTGGCACTTTAGAAAATGCAGCACCCAACCAAGCATATCAAAGGATTAAAGAATTGAAAGAGTGGAGTTTTGGTTTGTTTGAAGGTGAAAGTATTGAGTTACTAAGAGCAATTAAAGAACCTAAATATTTATATGGAGATGCCGTTGTGCCATTTGGTGGTGAAGCTAGAGCTGAGGTTGAAAATCGTGTGTGCAACGCTTTAGAGGGTGTCATGAAGAATAATAATGGAAATAATACTTTAGAAGTCAGTCATGGTAGTACAATAGGACTGTTTATTAGAAAAGTATTAGGTTATAAAAAAGGTAGTCAATATGACATTGGCAATTGTAATATTGTCAAATTTAAATATGATGACGAACGATTCACATTTTTAGAAATCATTGATCCAAAAAAATAATAAACTCAACAAAAATTTGTTGAGTTTATGGAAAGACTGCGACATTACTGATGTCTCATTTTTTAGATTAAAAAGAGGTAGCTTATCTTAGATATTGCACTCATTTTAATTACTATCTAAAGAATCTGAAACATAATAAATGAGCCAATTTTCATCAAAATATTCATCACCAATTTTACTAGCATTTTTTTCAAAAGCTAGATTTTCAAAACCAATTGAGCTAAAAAAGACTTTAGCACTGATATTATTAGACGCAATTGTAGTCATTAACATTTCAATTTGGTGCTCTCTAGCGTAGTGAATAATATAATTGATTAATTCTCTATTAACAATTTCATCATTATCTTTGACAAAATTATTTTCAAGCACTGCTTTGTGATTTTTACCAACATAGTTCATTTGTTTAAGTGTACAAGTCGCTACGAGTTGATCCTTTTCAAAAGCCCCAAAAATATTCCAAAATTTAGTATCTTGTGACAATATTTTATTAAGTCTATCTTTGCTTACATGCTCTAAGTAATAGCGATCCCAATCATAACTATGGTAACCATTTGACATTAATTCTATATAAGATTCTAAATCATCCTGGTTTAATAAACGGATATTGTTCATGGTGACCTCCCCATTAAAAGAAATTACATAAATATATATTATCTTATAGTAAAGAGACTTATTAAATACATAATAAAAGAATTATTAAAAATACGCAATAATCGTTTTATAATACCAAAAAACAATCTATGAAACTTATTTATTTTGAGTTTTTAAACAAAAAATTATAATTTTGAATTACTATCTATTATTGTGTATAAAATGAATTTACTACATTCTATTGTAGCGAAAATTTTATAAAGCAAAAGCTTTTTACTAAATCTTAATAAAAATATAGTTTAAAAGGTGTTAAAATAGCGTATTTATACATAATAAGTAATAAAAATTCCGATTGAAATTCATTTAGAACTTCAATCGGAGTAGAGTTAAACTACAATATCTTAAGAAATATGAGTTAGGATAAGTTAATCTACTACTTCAACATTCAATTTAACGTCTATATTGCCACGAGTTGCTTTAGAGTATGGACAGAAATCATGTGCTTCTTGTAAATATTTTTCAGCGTCCTCTTGAGATAAAACATTTTTTACTTTTGCATGAATATCAACGCCTAGTTTAGGACTTTCAGCGTCTGGATCGTCTTCTAAACGTACAGTTAATGTCACTTCAGGTTCAGCGTCACGTACTTTATTTTGTTTTAAGATAAGGTCGACTGCGCCGTTAAAACATGAAGCATAGCCAGCTGCAAATAATTGTTCAGGATTTGTCGCATAGCCATCTGCTTGTTGTGGCGGTAATACATCTACATTTATTGCACTATCGTCTGTGTGGACATGTCCTTTACGTCCACCTACGTTTGTAGCTTTAGTTTCATATTGAACTGACATATTAATTACCTCCTAATTTCGTATGTATTTGTGTATTACCCATTGATTTATGAGTTAAATCATCAGACTTTTATTTTTTTAGAATCAATCGTGCTAAAGTAATTTGTAATAAATAAAGTGAATCATATAAAATAAAGATAATATAATAGGAATTGAGGGATAAGATGTCTCATGTAGATATAGCAGCAACGATTGCACCTGAAGTAGAAATAAGTCAAATATTACTAGATGATTTGAATCGATATAAGGATTCAATTGACATAATAGAACTAAGAATTGACCAATGGTTTAAATTTAATATGGAAAGATTTAACTTTGTAATAAAACAATTAAAGACTTTTAATTTTAAAATATTAGTTACATACCGAACAGCTTCTCAAGGTGGCAAAGGAGATTTAGAAGAGAAGGACTATTTAGATATAATAAATCAGATAATACAAAATCATCAATTTGATATGTTAGATATTGAATGGAGTCAGTCGATGAATCTAGAATTATATGCTAATGTAATTCAACAAGCTCAACGTCAAGGTATAGAAATTGTGTTATCACATCACAATTTTAAAGAAACACCCTCATTAGAAGATTTAAAATTTATATATTTTAAAATGCAAAAATTACAACCTAGTTATTTAAAACTAGCAGTTATGCCTCAATGCAAAGAGGATGTATTACACTTACTAGAGGCTATGAGCGTAACAGTGGATACTACGCCATATAAAGTTGTAGGGATAGCGATGTCTAATTTAGGAATAGTAAGTCGAATTGCACAAGGTGTGTTTGGAGGTTCTATTTCTTATGGATGCTTGGACCAACCTAAAGCACCTGGTCAAATTCATGTTCAACAATTAGAACAACTGATATCAGTGTATCATGCTTAAGCCAAAAATTTGAAATTCATAAGAACGTCAATTATAATTGATAATTGTTATCAACGTACATGAAGGGAGCGAATTAAAGTGGAATTACAAGAAGCGATATCTAGTCGTCGAAGTATCAAGAAGTTTAAACATGAAATGGCCATTGACGATAAGGCATTGTATGATGCTATTGAAAAAGCTACAGACGCTCCAAATCATGGGATGAGAGAACCATGGCGTGTGGTTCATATTGCAAAAGATAAACTCGGTGATTTTAGTCAAGATATAACAAGATTTGCATTTCCAGATAGTCCAGAGAAGCGTGAGGATCATTACAATGCAGTAACAAATTTAGGTGGAATGTTATTACTCATTTTAAAAGATGATCCAAGACAACGACAAAGTTGTGAAAATTATTTCGCATTCGGGGCATTTACTCAAAATTTAATGTTGCTTTTATATGAAGCAGGTATAGGCACATGTTGGAAATCACCACAGTATATTTTTGAACCCAAAGTACGTAAAGCTTTAGGTGTTAAAGATAATGAGATTCTAGCAGGTTTTTTGTACTTAACAGATTTAGAAGTTGTGCCTACAAAAGCTCAACGTAAAAATAAAAATCTAATTACTGAGTTTGAATAACACTTCCATGATTAAGAGTGATTATAATCAACAAGCTTCCCCTCTATCATTTGCACTATAAGGTGGAAGCTTATTTTATTTCAAAGTCAAATTCTCATCTAAAAATGATTCAACTTGGTCAGGTGTTTTAGCATTTGCTGAGTGAAGATGTGCCAATTTTTTACTATTTTTAAATATTAGAATACTAGGGATACCCATTACATTGTTTTTAGTTGTGGTCTCTTCAAGTTCATCACGATCCACAACATACCAATTATAATTATTAAATTTCTCTACAATCGGAGTAATCCACATATCCATTGCTTTACAATCTGGACACCAATCAGCTTCAAATTTCACGATGACAGGTTCTTGACTATTAAGAATAGAATCAAACTCTTCAGTTTTATGAATATTTTGCATAGTTTTATGCTCCTTTTCTAAGATTTAGTAAATTTATTATAACTAATGTTATCTTTTTAATAAAAATATTAGCCTAAAAACTAAAGCGTTCTATCTAAGAACATGGTATATTTGAGTTAATATAGAGAAGGAGGTAATATAACGAATGATCAAATTTTATCAATATTCAAATTGTACGACTTGTAAGAAAGCCGCTAAATTTTTAGATGAATATGGTGTGAGTTATGAACCAATTGATATTGTTCAACACACACCAACTAAAAAAGAATTTGAAGAAATCATCGACAAAACAGATGTAGAAATTAGCAAATTGTTTAATACACATGGTGCGAAGTATCGTGAATTAAAATTAAAAGATAAGCTTAAAAATATGTCAGATGATGAAAAATTAGAATTATTAGCATCTGACGGAATGTTGGTAAAACGTCCATTAGTTATCTCTGGAGATGATATCACTTTAGGTTTTAAAGAGGACGATTATAAACAGCATTGGTTGTAATTTTATTGCTTTGTCTTAAAAAGTGAACATTAATAGTAAATTATTAGTGAAAATGATGTTTTATAAACTTAAACACGAATTTTAATTAACATTATCTTTTAGATAATAGTTGAATGAATAATTTCAGTGTGGCATCATTAAATTGTAATTAAATAATTAGGAGGGGATTCTCGTGGCAGTACCGAGCGAATTTAAGTATTCTAAAGAACATGAATGGGTTAAAGTTGAAGATAACGTAGCAACTATTGGTATTACGGAACATGCTCAGAATGAATTAGGTGATATCGTATTTGTTGAGTTACCTGAAACAGATGATGAATTAAATGAAGGTGACACTTTCGGTAGTGTTGAATCAGTTAAAACTGTGTCAGAGTTATATGCACCAATTTCAGGTAAAATCATCGAAGTGAATGAAGAGTTAGAAGATAGTCCTGAATTTGTTAATGAATCACCATATGAAAAAGCATGGATGGTTAAAATAGAAATAAACGATGAAAGTCAATTACAAGAATTATTATCAGCGGATCAATACTCAGAAATGATTGGTGAATAGTACGTTTAAACTCCTCGATTATACAAAATCAAGGAGTTTTTTTACAAGGGTTGTAAGTTAAAACTGTTGAAGTAATCATCTCAGGATTATAGCAGAACATTAAATGAGTTCTTTTAAATAAACAACAATAGTAAAAGTATATCAATTACATATGAAACTAAAATTTAAATCATTACTAGCAGAGTATTGATTGATATTAATGGTTAAAAATTGTAGTGAATTGTGGAACGCTTGAGCTAAGCTCATGCATCAGTGACACTAGCAATTAAAAATTGCAGTGTCACTTAATGTTTAGTTTTTTGGGATTCTGTGAATTATGTAAGTGACAGTTCTATCGACGCTTAGAAGGTGGATTGACATGACTATTGTAAATAAAGTAATCATTGTTGAAGGTAAATCGGATAAGAAAAGAGTACAACAAGTTATCGCTGAACCCGTTAGTATTATTTGTACCCATGGCACAATGAGTATAGATAAGATTGACAATATGATAGAATCACTTTATGGTAAACAAGTTTATGTTCTTGCAGATTCTGATGACGAAGGAGAGAAAATTAGAAAATGGTTTAAAAGATATTTAAGCGAAAGCGAACACATATATGTTGATAAAACATATTGCGAAGTAGCAAAATGTCCAAAAAATTATTTAGCTAATGTTCTGAATAGATATGGTTTTACTGTTCGTAAAGAGAAGAATCTTATGCCTAATTTAAACACTGAAAGGTTAATTTTAGTTAATGAATAGATCTAAAGATCTTAAAGATATAACAGAAAATTTCAACAAAGATAAATATCTCATTTTTGGTTACACACCTATGTGTGGTACATGTAAAATGTCTGAAAAGATGTTAGACATTGCTAATGAAATTGTACGCTTACCTGTAATAAAAGTTAATCTTAATTTTCATCCTGAATGGAGTAAAGAAAAAGAAATAATGTCAGTACCCGTTTTGTTAGTTATCAATAGGGATACAGAGCTGAAGAGAATTTATGCATTTCAATCAGTACCTTATTTGTTAGAAAATTTAAAATAATTATTGACGAAACTTTAGCACGGTGGTAGGATTAAAACAAATTAAATGATGCGTAAACTCTTATCAAGAGAGGTGGAGGGATGTGCCCTATGAAGCCCGGCAACCGTCTGATATAGAAATGGTGCCAATTCACATAAAGTTTAACTTTAAACTTTAGAAGATGAGAGAAAGAATATATGACTAATGCTTTCTCAAATTTTCTAAAGATTGAGAAAGCATTTTTTTAATTTTATTTAAGCAACATTAAGGAGGCTATTAACGTGATTGAGTTAAATCAAATTGTTAAACGATATCACACGAAGAACAAAGATGTTCTCGCTGTTGATCACATTGATTTAAATATTGAATCAGGCTCAATTTTTGGCGTTATTGGTTTCTCTGGTGCTGGTAAGAGCACGCTAATTAGAATGTTTAACAATTTAGAAACTCCAAAATCTGGAGATATCATTATAGATGGAGACAATATTAGTCAATTATCTAAGTCAGAGTTACGTAGAAAACGTCAAAAAGTAAGTATGATTTTCCAACATTTCAACTTATTATGGTCTAGAAATGTAATGAAAAACATTACGTTCCCACTAGAGATTGCAGGTGTACCTAGTGGGACTGCTAAACAAAAAGCACTTGAGTTAATAGAACTTGTAGGTCTTAAAGGGCGTGAAAATGCTTATCCTTCTGAATTGTCAGGTGGACAAAAGCAACGTGTCGGAATAGCTAGGGCTTTAACGAACAACCCGGATGTTCTATTATGTGATGAAGCTACGAGTGCATTAGATCCACAGACTACAGATGAAATTCTTGATTTATTGCTAAAGGTTAGAGAACAACAAAATCTTACTATCGTTTTAATCACACATGAAATGCATGTGATTAGGCGAATTTGTGATGAAGTAGCTGTAATGGAGAGTGGTAAAGTCATTGAACAAGGTAAAGTTAGTAAGGTATTTGAAAATCCTCAACATGAAGTGACTCAACGATTTGTTAAAGATGATTTAAATGATAATTTTGAGGAATCATTAGACGAATTAGAACCATTAGGTAAAGATGCTTACATAGTAAGATTAAACTTTACTGGCAATAATGTGACACAACCTATCATTTCATATATAACAAAAATGCATCATATTGACTTTAACATCCTTGAAGCTGATACTAAGAATACTAAAAATGGCTCGTTAGGTTTTTTAGTGATTCATATTCCACACATTAATATAGAGTGTTTTAATCAATTTAAAAATGATTTACATGACCAACACGTGAATGTGGAGGTGTTGAGACATGGGTAAATCATATAGCGAAATATTTCATGAAATGTTTATAATGCCTAACGTTCAATGGCCTGAGGTGTGGCAAGCTATATTAGAAACACTTTATATGACTGTTGTTTCTACATTTTTCGCCTTTATTTTTGGATTGATTTTAGGAGTATTACTCTTTTTATCGGCTAAGAGTGATTCTGTAGCTGCGAAGGTCTTTTATACAATTGTTTCATTTATAGTCAATTTATTTAGAGCGATTCCTTTTATTATTTTAATCTTATTACTTATACCATTTACGAGTGCTATTAGGAACAATAAGCGGACCTACTGGAGCACTACCAGCTCTTATCATAGGTGCTGCGCCATTTTATGCTAGATTGGTTGAGATTGCATTTAAAGAAATAGATAAAGGCGTGATTGAAGCTGCATGGTCAATAGGAGCCAACACTTGGACAGTTGTAAGAAAAGTTTTACTCCCGGAAGCTATGCCAGCGTTAGTTTCTGGTATTACGGTTACTGCCATTGCATTAGTCGGTTCAACAGCTATTGCAGGCGTTATAGGTGCTGGTGGGTTAGGCAACTTAGCATATCTAACAGGATTTACACGAAACCAAAACGACGTCATCTTAGTTTCTACGGTATTCACCTTGATTATTGTATTTATAATTCAATTCCTTGGGGATTGGATTACAAATAAAATTGATAAACGATAAAGAAAAGGGGACCATGCTTTATGAAAAAATTATTTGGAATTATTTTAGTCTTAGCATTAACAGTTGCATTAGCTGCTTGTGGTGGTGGCGACAAGAACAAAACGATAACAGTAGGTGCATCACCAGCGCCTCACGCTGAAATTTTTGAAAAAGCTAAGCCTTTACTAGAGAAAAAAGGATATGATTTAAAAATTAAAACAATTAACGATTACACTATACCAAATAAATTGTTAGATAAAGGTGAAATCGATGCTAACTTCTTCCAACATACACCATATTTAGACACTGAGAGTAAAGAAAAGGCTTATAAAATTGAATCTGCAGGAAATGTAGAATTAGAACCGATGTCAGTTTATTCTAAAAAGTATAAAAGCCTAAAACATTTGCCAAAAGGTGACACAGTATATGTATCAAATAACCCTGCTGAACAAGGACGTTTCTTAAAATTCTTCGTAGACGAAGGCTTAATTAAACTAAAAAAGGGCGTTAAAATTGAAGATGCAAAATTCAGTGACATTACCGAAAACAAAAAAGATATTAAATTTGATAATAAACAATCAGCAGAATATTTACCGAAAATTTATCAAAACCAAGATGCTGATGCAGTTATCATTAATTCTAACTATGCAATTGATCAAAAACTAAGTCCTAAGAAAGACTCAATTGCATTAGAATCACCTAAAGGTAATCCTTATGCTAACTTAATTGCAGTTCAAAAAGGACATAAAGATGACAAAAAAATCAAGGTTTTAATGGAAGTTCTACAATCTAAAGACATTCAAGACTACATTAAAGATAAATATGATGGTGCAGTTATACCAGCTAAATAATTTATAGAAACCAGTAATATTACTTATGCTAAAGCCCGTAAAATGAATGATAGTAATCATCATTAGTACGGGCTATTTAAATTTTAAAATTATAATTTCACAATAGATTTTGAAGCATTTTTATTATTTTGTTAGTGTGCCTCTATATAGAATGCCTACACCCATTCCATTGTACTTATTTTGGTAGTCAAATTTTAATATTTCAATATACGGATGATCTTTCAAAAATCGATTTACTTTTTTATTGAGACCATTTTCAGTCATAGCTTTAAAATTAATAAATGCATAATTTAACTTTATTATAATATTGGTGTGGATGAATAAAAATAAAAGATAGGCATATTTTTAGTTATATATAAATTATTTTCTATAGGAATGTTTAATAACAAATATGCGGGGTATTTAAAGACTAAGTTAAGAATTAAGGAGGAATTACATTGGCTGAAGATAAATTTGAACAAGCTAAAGGTAATATTAAAGAAACTGTAGGGAATGCTACTGATAATAAAGATTTAGAAAAAGAAGGTAAAGGTGACAAAGCATCTGGTAAAGCTAAAGAAGCAGTAGATAACGTTAAAGAAAAAGCTAACGATGTTATTGATAAATTTAAAGGTAATAAAGGCGACTAATTTTCATGCTTTGAACAATATAAGCTCTCACGTACAAAATCGTACTTGAGGGCTTAATTTATGTGGTTTAAATTGATTTATTTTCATTACGATCGGTAATCTTACCAAGTATATAACTGACTATAAAACCAATTATTAGTGTAAGGGATATGATATTAACCATTGAAAGGCATTGGTGGGAATTCCAGGGAAAATTGCATATAGCTCCAATAACAAAACCAATAATTAATGCCAAAGTCATAATGGTATGATGTTGCAAGAAATATTTAATTAAGCGACTAGAAATCATGAATCCTGTAAGAATGCCTAAACCAATGATGAAAATAATTGGTAATGCTTTGAAATTAAGTTGAACAAGCTCGGAAAGTGCAAACATAATGGTACCGTATGCCCCAAAAACTAATAACATAAATGATCCTGATATACTTGGCAATAACATTGCACTTGAAGCACATATTCCAGCTAAATAATATTTAATAATAAGACCGAAAGATAAAGATAGTGTCTCACCAGAATGTTTATCTCTATGATTGAGCAATGTAAAAATTACAATAATGGCAATACCAATAAAGACCATTAAATAATATTTCAACTCAAAAGTTTGTTTGAAATTAGAAATATTTAATAGATATGGAATAATTCCAATAATATGACCCGTAAAGAAAAACATAGTAGGTATATTGTGATTGCTGAGTAAATAATTGAATAAATTGCTTAATATACTTATTGCTATTATCATTCCTATTCAATATAGGAAGTAAAAATTTAAAGCTAGTCCAAAAGCGTTTAGAGAATAGTCCACTCATTGAACTAATAAATTTATCATAAATGCCAAGTAGTAAAGCAATAGTGCCACCACTTACACCAGGCACTAGGTCGCTGGTTCCCATTGCAAAACCCTTAAGGATATTAATCCATTTTAAATTGTTCATGTGTGGCTCCTTTCAAAAATGATTTAAAGGTTAAAGTGTGTCATATCATAAAAATGGAAGTTGCGGTCATGATTTAACTAATATGTCTAAAAATTGGCTATTGAGAAATCGAACGTTTCTTTATCATTTAATCTCAATGAAAGCGTTTGATAAAAATAATTTTATTTAAAGAATTAATCTAAAAAAGCAGTTTAAAAAGTTTATATTGAAGACTAAGTACGTTATAATGAAGAGAATTGAAATTCGCTGAGTCTTTTTGACTATAGATTAAAATTATTATAAACTAGTTAAGAAAACTTTATATTTTACGGAGGGAATATAAATGTCATCAACATTAGAAATTAAGGACCTACATGTGTCTATTGAGGATAAAGATATTTTAAAAGGTGTTAATTTAACTGTTAATACAGGAGAAATACACGCAATTATGGGTCCTAATGGTACTGGTAAATCAACATTATCTTCTGCAATTATGGGACATCCAACATACGAAGTTACACAAGGTGAAGTATTATTAGATGGCGTAAATATTTTAGAATTAGACGTTGATGAAAGAGCGAAAGCAGGTTTATTCCTTGCAATGCAGTATCCTTCAGAAATTACTGGGGTAACAAATGCAGACTTCATGCGTTCAGCAATCAATGCTAAACGTGAAGAAGGGCAAGAAATAAACCTAATGCAATTTATCAAGAAATTAGATAAACAAATGGATTTCTTAGATATAGATCAAAATATGGCTCAACGTTATTTAAATGAAGGTTTCTCTGGTGGGGAGAAAAAACGTAATGAAATCTTACAATTAATGATGTTAGAACCTAAGTTCGCAATTTTAGACGAAATTGACTCAGGATTAGATATAGACGCACTGAAAGTAGTATCTAAAGGTATTAATCAAATGCGTGGAGACGATTTCGGTACATTGATGATTACGCACTATCAACGTCTGTTAAACTATATTACTCCTGATAAAGTACATGTGATGTATGGTGGTAAAGTAGTTAAATCTGGTGGTCCAGAACTAGCTAAACGTCTTGAAGAAGAAGGTTACGAGTGGATTAAAGAAGAATTTGGTGCAGCTGAATAGTCATATTCCACTAATTTAGCATTGAGATGTTCACATTGAATGATGAAAATGAACATGCTAATCGAAAATATTTCATCAAGTAGGAGGATTAAAGTTATGACAACGGAAACTTTGAACATTTCTGAAGAACAACTTGTTGATTATTCTAAAGCGCACAATGAACCTTCTTGGATGACGGAATTACGTAAAAAAGCGTTGAAATTAACAGAAACTTTAGAAATGCCAAAACCTGATAAAACTAAATTAAGAAAATGGAATTTTGATACGTTTAAACAACATTATACAACTGGTATAGCTTATGATAATTTATCACAATTACCAGAAGCTGTTAAACAAATTATAGATGTTGAAAACTCTGAGAATTTAGTTATTCAACATAATAATGAATTAGCATATACGCAAGTATCTAAACAAGCTGATAATGATGATGTCATTATTGAAAGTTTAGCAGAAGCAATGACCAATCATAGTGACTTAGTTCAGAAATATTTTATGACAGAAGCAGTTGGAGTAGATGAACATCGTCTCACAGCCTTGCATACTGCTCTAGTCAATGGTGGTATTTTCGTTTATGTACCTAAAAATGTTGCAGTTGAGCATCCAATTCAATATGTTGTTTTACATGATGATGACCAAGCGAGTTTCTATAACCATGTCATTATTATTACTGAAGAAAGTGCTGATGTGACATACGTTGAAAATTATTTATCAACTGCAAGTGGTGAAGGTAACCAAATTAATATAGTTTCAGAAGTGATTGCAGGTGCTAATTCTAACATCATATATGGCTCTGTAGACTATTTGGATAATGGGTTTACAGGTCACATCATTCGCCGTGGCTCTGCAGATGCTGATGCATCAATAAATTGGGCATTAGGCTTGATGAATGAAGGCAATCAAATTATTGATAATACAACAAACTTAATTGGTGATCGTTCAACTAGTGCAATAAAATCAGTCGTTGTGGGTACCGGTGATCAAAAGATTAATTTAACGTCTAAAATTGTTCAATATGGTAAAGAAACAGATGGTTATATTCTGAAACATGGTGTTATGAAAGAAAATGCCTCATCAGTATTTAATGGTATCGGCTATATCAAACATGGCGGTACTAAATCTGTTGCTAACCAAGAATCACGAGTTCTTATGCTTTCTGAAAATGCTCGAGGAGATGCAAACCCGATTCTCTTAATCGATGAAGATGATGTAGAAGCAGGACATGCAGCATCTGTGGGTCGAGTAGATCCAGAACAACTCTATTACTTAATGAGCCGTGGAATCTCAAGAACTGAAGCGGAAAGATTAGTTATTCATGGTTTCTTAGATCCAGTTGTACGAGAATTACCTATTGAAGATGTAAAGCGTCAGCTTAGAGAAATGATTGAACGAAAAGTTTCTAATATAATACATTAAACCAACAAAAGTTATATCTTAATAGAGTTAGATTTTTAATTATTAGAAAGGTCGTGAAAAACAGTGGCCGAACAAAATTTTGATGTCAATTCAGTCATCAAAGATTTTCCAATACTTGAGCAAAAAGTTAATGGCAAACGATTAGCTTATCTAGATTCAACTGCAACAAGTCAGACACCTAATCAAGTTTTAAATGTGCTTGAAGATTATTACAAACGATATAATTCAAATGTTCATCGTGGCGTTCACACTTTAGGATCTCTTGCCACAGATGCTTATGAAAGTGCACGTGAAACTGTGCGTCGTTTTGTTAATGCCAAGTATTTTGAAGAAATCATTTTTACTAGAGGCACAACAGCTTCTATCAACGTAGTTGCACGTAGTTATGGAGATGCTAACGTTGAAGAAGGCGATGAAATTGTAGTGACTGAAATGGAACATCATGCAAATATTGTTCCATGGCAACAGTTAGCAAAGCGTAAAAATGCCACATTAAAGTTTATACCAATGACAGACGAGGGCGAACTTCGATTAGAAGACATTAAAGCAACGATTAATGATAAAACTAAAATTGTAGCTATCGCACATATTTCAAATGTATTAGGTACTATCAATGATGTTAAGACGATTGCTCAAATTGCACATGCTCACGGAGCTATTATTAGTGCAGATGGTGCGCAAGCTGCACCTCATATGGCTTTAGACATGCAAGATATTGATGCAGATTTTTATAGTTTTAGTGGACATAAAATGTTAGGTCCAACTGGTATTGGAGTCTTATATGGAAAAAGACAGTTATTACAAAGTATGGAACCTGTTGAATTCGGTGGAGATATGATTGACTTTGTCAGTAAATATGATGCGACGTGGGCAGATTTACCAACAAAGTTTGAGGCTGGTACTCCACTTATTGCTCAGGCAATCGGTTTAGCAGAAGCTGTTCGTTATATTGGAAACATAGGCTTTGAAACAATCCATCAACACGAAAAGGAATTAACTGAATACGCTTATGATCAAATGCATTCTATAGAAGGTTTAGATATTTATGGTCCACCTAAAGAACGTCGTGCTGGTGTGATTACATTTAATTTAGCTGATATCCATCCACATGATGTGGCTACTGCAGTTGACACTGAGGGTGTGGCAGTACGTGCTGGTCATCATTGTGCTCAACCACTCATGAAATGGTTGAATGTTTCTTCAACTGCACGTGCAAGTTTCTACATTTATAACACAAAAGAAGATGTAGACCAATTAGTTCAAGCATTGAAACAAACGAAGGAGTTTTTCTCTTATGAATTTTAATAATTTAGATCAATTATACCGATCTGTAATTATGGATCATTATAAAAATCCTAGAAACAAAGGTGTCTTAGACAATGGTTCAATGACTATAGATATGAATAACCCTACTTGTGGTGACCGTATACGTCTTACTTTTGATATTCAAGATGGGATTATTAATGATGCAAAGTTCGAAGGTGAAGGCTGTTCAATCTCAATGTCAAGTGCATCTATGATGACTGAAGCAGTTAAGGGTCACTCACTTGCTGAGGCAATGCAAATGAGTCAAGAGTTCACTAAAATGATGCTTGGTGAAGATTATGAAATTACAGAAGAAATGGGAGATATTGAAGCACTTCAAGGTGTTTCACAATTCCCAGCTCGTATCAAATGTGCCACACTTGCTTGGAAAGCACTAGAAAAAGGTACAGTTGAAAAGGAAGGTAAATCAGAAGGAACAACTGAAGAAGAGTAATTGTGTATCTTAGTTCGTTATCTTTTGAAGTATTAAACATATTGTTATACTGTTACTACAACATTTAAAAATAGCACATACTAAAGTGAATATAGCTCTATGATTTCGACAATTATAGCACTGTTTATGATAGAAATTCGTTTTTATCATCATTAATCATAGATTTTTATGACAAGTACAAAGTATATATGCACGTTGTTTATTAATTATAAATTCAAGGAGTGATTGAAATGGCTAAAAAAGCACCTGATGTTGGGGAGTACAAATACGGATTCCACGACGAAGATGTGTCCATTTTCAGATCAGAGCGTGGTTTAACGGAAAATATCATTACAGAGATTTCTAAAATGAAAGAAGAACCCCAATGGATGCTAGATTTCCGTCTTAAAGCACTGAAACTATTTTATAAAATGCCGATGCCACAATGGGGTGGAGATTTATCTGAACTAGACTTTGATGATATTACGTATTATGTAAAACCCTCCGAACATACTGAGCGTTCATGGGATGAAGTGCCTGAAGAAATCAAACGTACATTTGATAAATTGGGTATTCCAGAAGCTGAGCAGAAATACTTAGCAGGAGTATCTGCGCAATATGAATCGGAAGTTGTTTATCATAATATGGAAAAAGAGCTAGAAGAAAAAGGTATTATCTTTAAAGATACTGATAGTGCGTTACGTGAAAATGAAGAACTATTTAGAGAATACTTTGCATCTGTCGTACCCGCTGCAGATAACAAATTTGCTGCTTTAAATTCAGCAGTATGGTCTGGTGGTTCATTCATTTATGTACCTAAAAATGTTAAATTAGACACACCACTACAAGCATACTTCCGCATTAACTCTGAGAATATGGGTCAATTCGAACGCACATTAATCATTGCTGATGAAGGTGCATCAGTAAACTATGTAGAAGGTTGTACTGCACCAGTTTACTCAACAAGTTCACTACATTCTGCTGTTGTTGAAATTATTGTACACAAAGATGCACATGTACGTTATACAACAATTCAAAACTGGGCTAACAACGTTTATAACCTAGTAACTAAACGTACATTTGTCCACGAGAATGGTAATATGGAATGGGTAGATGGAAACTTAGGTTCTAAGCTGACAATGAAATATCCTAACTGTGTACTTTTAGGTGAAGGCGCTAAGGGCAGTACATTGTCTATTGCGTTCGCTGGTAAAGGACAAGTTCAAGATGCTGGTGCCAAGATGATTCATAAAGCACCTAATACATCTTCAACTATCGTTTCTAAATCTATCTCTAAAAATGGTGGCAAAGTTATCTATCGTGGTATTGTTCATTTTGGACGTAAAGCCAAAGGTGCACGTTCAAACATCGAATGTGATACATTAATCCTAGATAATGAATCAACTTCAGATACCATTCCTTACAATGAAGTATTTAACGACAATATTTCATTAGAACATGAAGCTAAAGTTTCAAAAGTATCAGAAGAACAACTATTCTATCTTATGAGTCGTGGTATTTCTGAAGAAGAAGCGACAGAAATGATTGTTATGGGCTTCATTGAGCCATTTACAAAAGAATTACCAATGGAATACGCAGTAGAAATGAACCGTTTAATCAAATTCGAAATGGAAGGTTCAATTGGTTAATTTAAAGTCAATTATAAAATGTTCAATTATCAACGAATCGTTTTGTGATTCGTTGGTAGTTTTTTTATGTCAATAGAATTGGTAACAATTAATTGAGCCTGGGACATCAATCATAGTTCAGGTATTTTTCTTTTAGATTTTATATTATTAAATAATTCAATAAGTAGAAGGGGACAATATAAAAAAATTACTCATCTTAAATTTATTATTTCTGATTATATTAGTAGTTGAGTGTAATAAGGATTCGAAAAATCAACACGATAATTCTCAATATCATGATGAAATTAAAAAGATATTAAAAATTCAAGAAAAAATACATCAAAAAATGGTCCATAAAAGTGATAAAGTTAGACCAAAATTTGAAAAAGGAAAAGTCAATAGATACTTTTTCAAAGACGGACAAATGATTATTAGTTATAAATTATTCAAAAATAAAGAACAACTATTCTATGCTGCAGCTGCATATGAAATAAAGGGAGAGAAAGTCTACTATATACAAGATATAAATCCTAAAGATTATATTAAAGAACATCAATCTGATTATAAGGATATACGTACAAAATAAAAGGAGAATATGATGAATAAAGCAATTAATATTACCTCATTGATAGGAATCATTTTACAAAGTTTTTCTAATCTACTGTTTTTAGTTTTCTTGGTATTATCGATTACTGGAGTCATGGATGCTTAATTTTTCTACAACACTTAATGGTAAAACAACAGTGCATAGTGCAGAAACCGCACAACATGCTTTTAGTGTTGGTTTTTTGGTTGTGTTCATCATTGCAATTTTTTCACTCATTTTTGGAATTATTGATATGAAGAAGAAAAAAGTAATTCTATGGCAAACTGTGTGTTTTATATTATTGGTGCAATATTAAGTTTAAATATGATTACTTTTATATCTTGGTTAGTGTGTGGAATATTATTAATTAAAATAAATAGACAAAATAAAGGCGTTACAGACAGTGAAACACATTTGGTGGATTAGCTTATCTTTATCTTTAGTTTTTAGTTTAATGAGTTCATATGGTTTTTTAATGGCGTATTGCATTAAATATAATGTGGTTAGTGGTATATACACCCTATCATAATAGTAGAATATTTGAAAGTATATCAAAACCGACTGTATACTTATCGATAATAATGACATATTTTATATAGTTATGAAAGAACAATTTTTAAATATGGGTCTTCAAATATGTGGTAATGTATTTAATCACTTTGGTTTTAGGGGCTTTACTATTTACGTATGGCTCGTTCTTAGTTTTTAAGATTCAGCAAAAACAACTGAATACGTGAGTGAAAAAGGGGTTAAACACATTGGCTTGTTTAACCTCTTAAAATTAGTCATTAATAGATTAATACAAGTGATAGCAATTTTTCTTAATTATAATATCTTTTATTTCTCTAATTTATTTAAGCATGATTGTTCCAACAACAGAAGACGAAAGTGATTTAATCCTCGGAGGGAGTATATACTTATTATGTGTATGTGCTTTCTTAATAAGAAGTTATTTTAATTGTTCTTGGTATTTATATCTAATTAAGAATGAGGACAAAAAGCTAAAATAAAAATTAGAAAGTTAATAGTGATTATTGGGTATTACTTTTGTATGTAAACTGGCTTTCTTAATAATCAATATACTTATTATAAAGGCATCGTTAAGCACGTTACTGACTTCACAAAAAGTAAACACGATTAACTTAAAAAAGTATTGCTTTTTATTTAAATGTTGGCTACGTTTGATCAATAAAACAATATAAAATATAAGTTTGATAAATCATTCCTCGGGAAATAATGTATTAATACGGATTAAATCATAAGGAGAAATGCATCATGATTATTGCAATTATACTATTGATATTTATTTCATTTTTCTTTTCAGGTAGTGAGACAGCATTAACAGCCGCGAATCGCACTAAGTTTCAAACTGAAGCTAAAAAGAGTGACCGTAAGGCTCAAGGGTTTAACAAAGTTATTAGATAAACCAAGTGAGTTTATCACTGCTATATTAATCGGTAATAATGTGGTAAATATTATTTTACCTACACTCGTGACAATCTTAGCGCTAAATATTGGTGCTAATGTTGGGATTGCTTTTGCCATCATCACGATAGTTATTATTTTGATTTCAGAAGTAATACCAAAATCTATAGCAGCGACATTTCCAGATAAAATATCGCGGTTAGTTTACCCTATCATTCATATTTGTGTCATTGTGCTAAAACCTATTACACTTCTCTTAAATAAAATGACAGATGGTATTAATCATGTGCTTTCTCGAGGACGTCCTGTTGAGAAACGCTTTTCAAAAGAGGAAATTCGTACATTATTAAATATTGCAGGCCGTGAAGGAGCATTTAATGAAGTTGAAAATCCCCGGTTACAAAACGTTATGGATTTTGAAAAATTAAAAGTTAAAGATATAGACACAACACCACGTATCAATGTCATTGCTTTTTCGAAGGACATGACATATGATGAAGCCTATGAAACGGTCATGGATGAACCTTATACACGTTATCCAGTATACGATGAAGATATTGATGATATTATAGGAGTTTTTCATTCAAAATATTTATTAGCCTGGGGTAAACAAAAAGAGGATGCAATTACTAATTATGCCTCGAGTCCTCTACTTGTAAATGAACACAACCGAGCTGAATGGGTATTGCGTAAAATGACAGTAACGCGCAAGCATTTAGCAATTGTGCTTGATGAATATGGTGGCACCGATGCTATTGTGTCACATGAAGATTTAATAGAAGAACTATTAGGCATGGATATTGAAGATGAGATGGATCAAGAAGAGGAAGAAAAATTAAAACATCAAAAGTTTCCTCAAAGTATCATGCGTTCGTAATATCAACTAAGGGGAGTACGAAATGTGGAATAACAATCAAATGACATAGGTCTTAGGAATAAAATATCCTATTATACAAGCAGATATGGCAGGGAGCACAACACCTCAACTTGTTGCAACGGTAAGTGAACAAGGCGGTTTAGGTACAATAGGTGCTGGTTATTTTAATGCTGAAAAGTTAGAGAGTGAGATTAAAAAGGTTAAGCAATTAACAACTCGGCCTTTCGGAGTAAATGTATTTGTCCCAAGCCATCATCGCTATTTACTAGGTCAAGTTGAACACATGAATGCGTTCTTAGAGCCATATAGACGTGCATTTAATTTAGAAGAACTTGTAGTTAATGTGACTGAAAAAATACAATTCAAGCAAGCTATAGATATGATTATTAACCAATGTGTCTCTGTGTGTTGCTTTACATTCGGAATTCCAGATTATGAAATTATTCAAAAACTAAAAGAAACCAAAGTAACATTAATTGGTACAGCCACTTCTGTAGATGAAGCAATTGAAAATGAACGTGCTGGTATGGATATTATTGTAGCTCAAGGTAGCGAAGCGGGTGGACATAGGGGCTTTAGATAATGGTAATCATACGCCAATGATTGGAACGATGTCTCTTGTACCTCAAATCGTTGATGCTGTGAATATACCTGTTGTAGCAGCGGGTGGCATTATGGATGGTAGAGGACTTCTCGCAAGTATGATGTTAGGTGCACAAGGTGTTCAAATGGGTACAGCTTTCTTAATTTCAGATGAAAGCGCTGCGAATGAACTGTTGAAAAACGCTATCTTAAATAGCAAAGAGACAGATACTGTAGTGACGAACGTGTTTAGTGGGAAGTATGCTCGAGGAATCCATAATAAATTTATTGATCAGATGAGTCAATATGATGGTGAGATTCCAGATTATCTCATTCAAAACCAACTAACAAATAGTATTAGAAAGACGGCAGTTCAAGATGGAAAGACTGAATTTACACACATGTGGAGTGGTCAATCACCTCGTCTTGCTGAAAGAATGCACGCTTCAATGATGATGAATAAAGTGATTACACAAGTTGAGCATAAGTTAAATAATTTCTAAACAAATATATAACGATATCATGAAACTCCTTACTTTAAAAAAGTAGGGAGTTTTTAAGTTGAAATTCATTTATTAATATATTTATACCTATATTCTCAAAATAAATGCAAACTAAAGAAAGTGTAAATTTAAGTTAACTAGAGTGAATCAAAGATTTGTAATATGGTATCATGTTAATGGTGATAAAAATGATAGAGATAGGTCTAACAGGTTGGGGAGACCATGACACATTGTATGAAGATTTAGAGCGTAAAACTGATAAGCTCAAAACTTATGCGAGTCATTTCCCAGTTGTAGAATTAGACGCTTCGTATTATGCGATTCAACCCGAACGCAACATATTTAAATGGATTAATGAAACCCCTAAACGATTTCAATTTATTGTTAAAATTCATCAAGCGTTAACGTTGCATGCAGATTATAAAGATTATGCAGAAACACGAAATGACTTATTTGAACAATTTAAAGCTATGATTCAACCTTTGAAAGTGCATGATAAGTTAGCGATGATACTTGTACAATTTCCTCCTTGGTTTGATTGTAATGTACAAAATATTAAATACATACTATATATAAAAAAGCAATTAGCTGATTTTCCAATTTGTGTTGAATTTAGACACCAATCTTGGTTTGATGATTGTTATAAAGAACAAACGTTATCTTTTTTAACAGAACATCAGATTATACACTCTGTCGTGGATGAACCTCAAATTAAAGAAGGTAGTATTCCACTGGTGAATAGAATTACGAATGAGGTTGCCTTAGTTCGCTACCATGGTCGTAATAGACATGGTTGGACAAAAAAAGATATGACAGACCAAGAGTGGCGAGATGTAAGATATTTGTATAATTATAATGAAAAAGAGTTAGTAGATTTAGCTCAGAAAGTTGAAATACTTAATCAAAAGGCTAAAAAGGTCTATGTGATTTTCAATAATAATTCTGGTGGCCATGCTGCTCAAAATGCTAAAACATATCAAGATATTTTAGGTATCGATTATGAAGGATTAGCACCACAACAATTAAAACTATTTTAAGAGGCGAAATTCATGTTATTGACAATTATTTTATTGATTTTAATAGGCGGACTTTCAGCAATACTCGGTTCAATAGTCGGAATAGGTGGGGGTATTATTATTGTTCCTACACTTGTTTATTTAGGAGTTAACCATCATTTTCTTCATGGTATCACGACTCAAATTGCGATAGGGACGTCTTCAGTTATTCTTATTGTTACAGGACTTTCTTCTTCACTCGGATATTTAAAGACTAAACAAGTAGATATTAAAAATGGGTCTATTTTTTTATTTGGCTTATTACCGGGTTCACTTATCGGTTCTTTTTTAAGTAGATATTTAACGTTAGATTCTTTTAATTTATATTTTGGTATATTTATGATTGGTGTGTCGATACTACTCATGATTCGCTATAAAATTAAACCATTCAAAATTTTTGATAAACCACAATATGAGCGCGCATATATAGATGTGGAAGGTAAAACCTATCATTACAGTGTACCACCATTTTTTGCATTTTGTACGACGTTATTTATTGGAGTATTGACAGGATTATTTGGTATAGGTGGAGGAGCACTTATGACACCGCTCATGTTAATCGTGTTTAGATTTCCTCCACATGTTGCTGTAGGGACAAGCATGATGATGATTTTCTTTTCTAGTGTCATGAGTTCCATAGGTCACATTGTACAAGGACATGTTGCATGGGGTTACTCTATTGTTTTAATTATATCTAGTGTGATAGGAGCTCAAATTGGTGTAAGAGTTAATCGCTCAATTAAATCAGATACAGTAGTTATGCTACTTAGAACTGTCATGTTATTAATAGGTGCTTATTTAATTATTAAATCTATAGTATAGAGAACTAAGTGCTTCGGCTTTTAGAGAAAGAATTAAAATGCTAAAGTAAAAATTAATCATATTGAAAAGATTTAGAGGGGGTCACTACATGGAATTAACGATATATCACACGAACGATATTCACAGTCATTTAAACGAGTATGCACGTATACAAGCTTATTTGGCAAAACATAGACCACAACTTAAACATCCCTCACTGTATATAGATATAGGTGACCATGTAGATTTATCTTCACCTGTGACAGAAGCTACTTTAGGTAAAAAGAATATTGAATTACTAAATGAAGCATATTGTGATATTGCAACGATTGGTAACAATGAAGGAATGACTATTTCTCATGAAGCATTACAAAACTTATTTAATGAAGCAAATTTCAAAGTGATTTGTACGAATGTGTTAGATGAACAAGGTCGCCTTCCCAATAATATTATCACTTCATATATTAAAAAGATTGAAGGTACACGTATTATGTTTGTGGCGGCAACGGCACCATTTACACCTTTTTACCGTGCATTGGACTGGATAGTTACAGACCCTTTAGCTGCTATAAAGGATGAAATAAATGCACATCAGGGCGAATATGATATTTTAATAGTTATGAGTCATGTTGGAATCTTTTTTGATGAAAAGTTATGTCAAGAGATCCCTGAAATTGATGTTATTTTTGGTAGTCATACGCATCATCATTTTGATAACGGAGAAATGAACAATGGTGTTCTTATGGCTGCTGCTGGGAAATATGGTTATTATCTTGGTGAAGTCAACATTACGATAGAACATGGAAAAATCATTGATAAAAGAGCCAAACTTCATCTAGTTGACAGCCTTCCTGAAGTAGCAACTCATTTTGAAGAAGAAGGAAAGAAATTGTTATGTGAGCCGGTCATCGATCATCATGTTAATTTAATCAAAAAGACGGATGTCATTACGGAAACGTCATATTTGTTAGCAGAAAGTGTATTTGAGTTTACCCACGCAGATTGTGCAATCATTAATGCTGGATTAATTGTGAACGGCATTGAAGCAGATAGAGTAACGGAATATGATATTCATCGTATGCTACCGCATCCTATTAATGTAGTAAGGGTAAAGTTAACAGGTGAAGAACTTAAAAAGGTCATTAAGAAAAGTCAAAAACAAGAATATATTCATGAGCTTGCACAAGGACTTGGTTTTAGAGGGGATATTTTTGGAGGATATATCTTATATAATATTGGTTTTATTGAATCGGAAGAACGTTACTTTATTCATAATGAAGAAATTCAAGATAATCAATATTATACGTTAGGGACAGTTGATATGTACACATTTGGCAGATATTTTCCTCTTTTAAAAGGACTACCTACTGACTATGTTATGCCGGAATTTTTACGAGATATCTTTAAAGAGAAATTACTAAGATTATAAATTAAACGCATATTGGATTTTAATTAATTGTTAAATTTGATATGTTATAATGAACCAAGATACATTAAACAGGAGGGTATGTGTTGTTATGGCGACTAGAAATGAAGAGATTTTACGTAAGCCAGATTGGTTGAAAATAAAGCTAAACACAAATGAAAACTATACTGGCCTTAAAAAGATGATGCGTGAGAAGAATTTACACACTGTTTGTGAAGAGGCGAAATGTCCGAATATTCATGAGTGTTGGGGAGCTCGTCGTACAGCTACATTTATGATTTTAGGAGCAGTATGTACAAGAGCGTGTAGATTCTGTGCTGTTAAAACAGGCTTACCTAATGAATTAGATTTAAATGAACCAGAACGTGTTGCAGAATCAGTAGAATTAATGAATTTAAAACATGTTGTTATTACTGCCGTTGCGCGTGATGATTTAAGAGACCAAGGCTCAAACGTGTATGCTGAAACAGTAAGTAAAGTGAGAGAAAGAAGTCCATTTACTACTATTGAAATTTTACCATCTGATATGGGTGGCGATTATGAAGCGCTTGAGACTTTAATGGCATCAAGACCAGACATTTTAAATCACAATATTGAAACAGTACGTCGCTTAACACCAAGAGTTCGTACTCGAGCTACTTACGATAGAACATTACAATTTTTACGTCGTTCTAAAGATTTACAGCCAGATATTCCAACAAAATCTAGCTTGATGGTTGGACTAGGGGAAACAATGGAAGAAATTTATGAGACAATGGATGATTTACGTGCTAACGATGTTGATATTTTAACAATTGGTCAATACTTACAACCTTCTCGTAAACACCTCAAAGTTGAAAAATATTATACACCACTAGAATTTGGTAAGATGAGAAAAGTTGCTATGGACAAAGGATTTAAACATTGTCAAGCTGGACCTTTAGTACGCAGTTCCTACCATGCTGATGAACAAGTAAATGAAGCGGCTAAAGAGAAACAACGCCAAGGTGAAGAACAACTTAATTAATCAAATAATTATAATCAATATAAAAGAGGTCGAGACATAAGGCTTAAGGTATAAATGATTGAGCAAATTGTTTGATATGATTTCAAAAATCATTGCAGGTTATGAATGGGTGGCCCATTCAATAAGATGATTATACAGGTAATTTAAGCTACTACATTTTAATGTCTCTACCTCTTTATTAAAATAGGTGGAAGCATGATTAAAGTAGAACAACATTATTTTGAATTAATTGAAGAATATAGAGATTGCTTTAATGAAGAAATATTTGCATCTAGATACTCAGATATCTTAGACAAATATGATTATGTTGTAGGTGATTTTGGTTATAATCAACTACGATTAAAAGGATTTTATAAAGATAATAATAAAAAGGCTGAGATAAGTAAGCGATTTTCTAGTATACAAGATTATATATTGGAATATTGTAATTTCGGCTGTCCTTATTTCGTAGTCAGACGTATTTCTCCCAATGAATTAGCTGAGGAAGTTGAAGACAAAGAAGATTTAGTTGACAAACTTCATGATGTAAAGATCCAACCCACCATTCAAGATACTGAGAAAACTAGACATGATGATGAAAAGTAAAAATCCACTATGTTGAGGAAAACCATCTCAATTTAGTGGACTTTAGTTATTGTGATTTAGTTTATGTGATATTAATTATGACTATCGTATAACCTCGTTTAAGTATTCAATAATTTCATCGCCTTCTTCTTTTGAAACGCCTAAAATGTGTGCGATGTATCCTTCTTCTTCAATATCATCTGTACCAATGATGCCAAACTGATTTGTCTGAATATTTAATACCAATGTTTTACCATAATGCCTGTCAGTTTGTACGAGCATTAAATCATAACGACTATGTTCACCAACAAATCCCACAAATTGAACATGGCTTTGTTCTTCGTCATCATATAAGTACATATCAATCATGCTTCACGCGCTCCTTTATAATTTAGAAAAGTGTTATATCTAAGTATAACTACAAATGAATACGACTGCAAAATTATGATATGATTAATATAATAGATGTACGAAGAGGTGACTAGGATTGTATTTCGTAGACAAAGATAAATTGACTCAGAAATTAACGTACTTACAAACGTTGACTAATGATTATGAAGAAAACAAAGATAATCATTATGCATTTGAACGTATAGCTCAAATGTTAATTGAGTCTTCAGTAGACATCGGAAACATGATTATAGATGGATTTATTTTGAGAGATCCAGGAAATTATAAAGATGTAATAGATATATTAGAATTGGAAAATGTCATTTCTAAAGAAACACAAACTCAAATTAATCAAACGATAGATGTAAGAAAGCAATTTGCACATAATTACATTGACTTGGATTGCAATGAAATGGTGCCGTTATTTGATAAAGCTTTACCATACTATCAACAATTCATTCATGAAGTTGTACAATTTCTTGAAAGTGAAAATGTCCCAATCACTGCTTTTGGAAAAGGAGAGAACCAATAGTGAAACGTTATAAAGCGTATTTAATTGATTTAGATGGCACAATGTATAAAGGAGCAGATGAGGTAGATGGCGCAGCTCAATTTATCAACTATTTAAATAAAAATCATATACCTCATTTATATGTAACAAACAATTCCACTAAGACACCAGAACAAGTAACACAGAAGTTACAAGATATGCATATCGATGCTCAACCTGATGAAGTTGTAACTTCAGCACTTGCTACTGCTGACTATATTTCTGATGCGCATCCTGGGGCATCTGTATACATGATTGGTGGTCATGGTCTAAAAATGGCACTGACTGAAGCTGGTCTTACAGTCAAAAATGATGAACATGTTGATTATGTCGTAATTGGTTTGGATGAGCAAGTCACTTATGAAAAGTTTGCTGTGGCAACTTTAGCTGTGCGTAATGGTGCCAAATTCATCTCAACTAATCCTGATGTCTCTATACCTAAAGAAAGAGGTTTTTTACCAGGAAACGGTGCAATCACTAGTGTGGTTAGTGTTTCAACTGGTATCCAACCTGAATTTATCGGTAAACCAGAACCAATTATAATGACAAAAGCATTAGATATGTTAGGATTAAATAAATCAGAAGTCGCAATGGTTGGCGATTTATATGATACAGATATTATGTCCGGTATTAATGTCGGAATTGATACAATACATGTTCAGACAGGTGTAACTACTTATGAAGAAATTCAAACTAAAGAGGTACCACCTACATACTCAATTGCTGACTTAAATGTAGCGATTGCTAAGCTTGAAAAAATAAATAAAGGATAAACAGCCTTAGGTCGTTTATATAATGATATAACCTTAAATTTTAAGGAGTGAGCATATGGAAAAGATACTTGTAACTCGTAAAATTCCTCAACAATTTATTCATCAATTAGAACAGTTGGGTGATGTAGTGATGTGGGATCAGGAACTCACACCAATGTCTAGAAATCACTTTTTAACAGAAGTAGAAGATGCGACTGCATGTTTGATTACATTAAGTGAAAAAGTATATGATGAAGTATTTGAACGAGCTCAACATTTAAAAGTCATTTCTAATATGGCTGTTGGATATGATAGTATTGATCTTAAATTAGCTCAACAGCATCATATTACAGTTACAAATACGCCACAAGTACTTACTGAGACAACTGCAGAATTAGGTTTTACCCTTATGCTCACTGTTGCACGTCGAATCATTGAAGCGGAAACATATGTACAAGATGGACAATGGAAAAGTTGGGGACCTTATTTACTGTCAGGAAAAGATGTTCATGGCTCTACGGTCGGTATCTTTGGTATGGGTGATATCGGTAAAGCATTTGCGCGTAGATTAAAAGGGTTTAATACTCGTATTTTATATCACAATCGTTCTCGTCATTTAGATGCTGAAAATGAATTAAAAGCAACGTATGTATCATTTAATGATTTATTAACGCAAAGTGATTTTGTAGTATGCACTGCACCATTGACTAAAGACACTGAAAATCAATTTGATACTCAAGCCTTTAAACAAATGAAAAATGACGCTATTTTCATCAATATTGGTCGAGGAGCGATTGTTGATGAAGAGACGCTAATAAAAGCTTTAGAACAACAAGATATCTTAGGTTGTGGTCTTGATGTACTTCGTCAAGAACCTATTCGACACGACCATCCTTTGTTGAAACTACCGAATGCAGTTATCTTACCGCATATAGGAAGTGCTTCTAAAAATACTAGAGACAAAATGGTACAACTCTGCGTAGATAATATCAAAGCCGTTTTAACTCAAAAAGAACCAATTACTTCAGTGATAAATTAAAACTAATTTTAACAGTCAATTCACGCTACTGATGCTCATATTTTAAGCATTGATGACGTGAATTTTTTTGTTTGACGACTTGCTTTTTAATTTGAATCTAACAAAATTGTTAGACTGTCTGTAATTGTCTATTTGAAACATAAGACTTAAAATAATGTTGTTCTAATAAAAGAAAGAACTATCATTTTCATGTAAAAACTAAATGATTATTTGTATGCTTTTAGCGTATTGACAATTCATATGAAAAATTGAATTGAATTATATTTCAAATGTGATTATAATGAATTGTAAAACTAAAATATAAAATGAGCAATGAATATTTAATTTATCGATTCATCATGTGTAGAAACTTCTAAACACGAGACATTGATATATGGTTAAAGAGAATGTTTACGATTATTTATACTATAAGTTTGAGAGGTGCTATATGAAGCTTAAAGGGAAAGAAACTTCCAATAACAAGCATTTTGAAAAAATGAAGCCTTACTTAATTACACTATTATACTTAGCTATTTTTATAGCTTTATATTTAATCTATGGTAGTGGCGATACACATAATAACTTCATTTATAATGAGTTCTAATGAGGGAGAGTAATTATGGCAGATATTATTAAAATTTTAAACCACTTCGTTAAAGCACAACCGGAAGCGATAGCGGTTAGACATACGAATGATGAGTTAACTTACAAAGAGTTAGATGAAGCCTCTAGTAAATTAGCACATCAATTACAAGATAGTAAGAAACCTATGATTTTGTACGGACACATGTCTCCATACATGATTGTTGGTATGATTGGAGCAATAAAAGCTGGTTGTGGTTATGTACCTATCGACACATCAGTTCCAAAAGAACGTGTGAATATGATTATTAATAAAGTACAACCAGAAATGATTTTTAATACTGAAGATGAAACTTTGGATCAAACGGATGCACAAGTTATTTCTATTAAAGATGTTCAACAATCACAAAATCCCGTTGTATTTGACAGCCAAATGAAAAGTAATGATATTGTGTACACAATTTTTACATCTGGTTCAACAGGAGAGCCTAAAGGTGTGCAAATTGAGTATGCGAGTTTAATTGAATTTGCAGAGTGGATAGTATCATTAAATAAAGCTGGAAATGGTAAAGAATGGTTAAACCAAGCACCATTTTCATTCGATTTGTCAGTAATGGCTATATATCCTTGTTTAACTTCAGGTGGTACATTAAACCTTGTTGATAAAGATATGATTAAAAAGCCTAAATTATTGAATGAAATGTTAGTGAATACACCAATGAATGTGTGGGTATCTACACCATCATTTATCGAAATGTGCCTATTGATACCTAATTTAAATGAGGAACAATATGGTAGTTTAAATCAATTCTTCTTCTGTGGAGAGATATTACCGCATAGAACTGCGGAAGCTTTAATAAGTAGATACCCTAGTACTACAATTTATAATACGTATGGTCCAACTGAAGCTACAGTAGCTGTCACAAGTATTCAAATTACTGAGGACATTCTTAATCAATACAATCCTTTACCAGTGGGAGTTACGAGACCTGGAACGACGTTTTCAACAACGGATGAGGGCGAGTTAGTTATCGAAGGTCAAAGTGTAAGTTTAGGTTATCTTAAGAATGAAGAGAAAACTTCAGTAGTATTTAACTTTGAAGATGGTACAAGAACATATCATACTGGTGACAAAGCTAGAGAAGAGAACGGATTATGGTTTATCCAAGGACGTATCGATTTCCAAATTAAATTAAACGGTTATCGAATGGAATTAGAAGAAATTGAAACACAATTACGTCAGTCACAATATGTAAAAGAAGCTATCGTTGTTCCAGTTTATAAAAATGGTAAAGTTGTTCATTTAATTGGTGTAGTAGTACCTACTGAGACCGATAAAGATGACTTGGAAATGACAACGAACATCAAACACGAACTCAAATCACGCTTACCAGAATATATGATTCCGAGAAAGTTCGAATGGATGGAACAATTACCACTTACATCAAATGGTAAATTAGATCGTAAAAAAGTAGCAGAGGTTGTAAACGGATGATTCCTTATGGCACGTTTACCTTCTTCTTAATTGCGTTTATCGTACTTATACCTGTGATTATACTCGGATTTTTAGGTAAGCGAAGTTACATTTACAATGGTATAAGTACTGTGTTTATGATTGTACTAATATTTTCATCTGACAAACATAATCTGTTTGGGCAAAAGTATTTAAGTGCCCAACTGTTTTGTTTCATTATTTATGTGATATGGCAAGTTGCACTGATAATGTTTTACTATAAGTCACGCCAGACAAATAATACCTTTGCTAAATTTGCAATGATATTGTTATTATCCATTTTACCTTTAGCAATTGTAAAGATATTACAAAGTACATGGTTAGGCGGACATCAAATTCATTTTCATGAGAGCAAATTAATTGAATTTGTAGGGTTCTTAGGAATTTCTTATGTTACCTTTAAAAGTGTGCAATTAATCATGGAGATTCGTGATGGTTCAATTAAGGAAATTAAAGTTTGGAAGTTAATCCAATTTATATCATTCTTCCCAACAATTTCTTCAGGACCGATTGATAGATATAAACGTTTTGCAAAAGATGATAAAAAAGTACCTACAGGTGGAGAGTACAGAGTACTTGTACTTAAAGCGATTCATATGATTATGTTAGGTTTCTTATATAAATATATTATTGCGTACTTAATTCAAACTTATGCTGTTAACCCATTACAATTGAATCTACATGGATTTACGCATATGTGGTTATATATGTATGCATATAGCTTTTACCTATTCTTTGACTTTGCAGGGTACAGTTTATTTGCCATTGCAGTCAGTTATTTATATGGTATTAAAACACCACCTAACTTTAAACAACCATTTAAAGCTAAAAATATTAAAGACTTCTGGAATAGATGGCATATGACTTTATCTTTCTGGTTTAGAGATTGTATCTATATGAGATCATTATTCTACATGTCTCGCAAGAAGTTATTAAAGAGTCAATTTGCAATGTCTAATGTCGCATTCTTTTTAAACTTCTTTATTATGGGAGTATGGCATGGTCTTGAAGTTTATTACATTATTTATGGTTTATATCACGCAGCGCTATTTATTGGTTATGGTTACTATGAGCGCTGGCGTAAAAAGCATCCACCACGTTGGCAACATGGTTTTACAACAGCTTTGAGTATTATTATCACATTCCATTTTGTAACATTCGGATTCTTAATTTTCTCAGGTAAATTTATTTAATAAAGGAGTAATTAATTATGGAATTTAGAGAACAAGTATTAGATTTATTAGCAGATGTAGCTGAAAATGATATTGTAAAAGAAAATCCAGATGTAGAAATCTTTGAAGAAGGTATCATTGATTCATTTCAAACTGTAGGTTTACTTTTAGAAATTCAAAATAAATTAGATATTGAAGTATCAATCATGGACTTTGATAGAGATGAGTGGGCAACTCCTAATAAAATCGTAGAAGCATTAGAAGAATTACGATGAAACTGAAACCATTTTTATCTATTCTAATCAGTGGCGTTATATTTGTTATATTTGTATTGTTACCAGCAAGTTGGTTTACAGGACTTGTAACAAATAAAACGTTAGCTGATAACAGAATCTCTTTAACTGATCAAGTTTTAAAAGGCACACTCATTCAAAATAAACTTTTTGAGTCAGATAACTACTATCCAATTTATGGTTCAAGTGAGCTTGGAAAAGACGATCCTTTTAATCCAGCGATTGCTTTAAATAAAAATAATTCGAGTAGACAACCATTCTTAATTGGTACAGGTGGTTCAACAGATTTAATTAATGCAGTTGAACTTGCAGCCCAATATGATAATTTAAAAGGAAAGAAATTTACATTCATTATTTCTCCTCAATGGTTTACAAATCATGGTTTAACTAATCAAAACTTTGATGCTCGTATGTCTCAAACTCAAATTAACCAAATGTTTAATCAAAAGGATATGCCAGTTGACTTAAAGAAACGTTACGCTCAAAGATTATTACAGTTTCCGCATGCTCATAATAAGCCTTATCTTAGAGAGCAAGCAAAACATCCTGGAAATGTTACAGGTAACTACATTTCTGCATTTAAAGAAAATCAATTAACAAAAATTGAAGCTATTAAATCTCTATTCTCATTCACTAAACCTCCTTTAGCGCATGTTAAACCTGCGACGAGTGAAGATGCATCATGGGATGAGATGAAACATAAAGCTGTTGGTATTGGTAAAGATAATACTAAATCTAACAAGTTTGATATTAGAGATCCTTATTGGAAATTAATTAAAGAAAATAAACGTAAAGTGAAACGTGATTATGAATTCAACGTTAATTCTCCAGAGTTTCAAGACTTAAAGTTATTAGTCCAAACACTCCACGCAGCGGGTGCTGATGTGCAATATATTAGCATTCCGTCTAACGGAAGATGGTATGATCATATCGGTATTAAGAAAGATAGACGTGAAGCAGTGTATAAAAAAATTCATTCCACTGTAGTTGATAATGGTGGCAAAATTTATGACATGACTAACAAAGATTATGAGAAATATGTGATTAGTGATGCCGTTCATATCGGTTGGAAAGGTTGGGTATATGTAGACCAACAAATCGCTAGACATATGGATGGTCATGATCCTAAAAATCATAAAGTTGATTATTCTAAAAATAAACCACCACACAAGCACCACAAAGCCCATAAACATAATAAAAATCGAGAACATCAAGAATAGATAAAGAGACCAGTCGCTATTTAAAGTGACTGGTCTTTATTGATATATACACGACATTTAAATGAATACAATTAAAAAAGCCAGTACTTATAAAGTACTGACTCAGAGTTCCCCATATATAAAATTGTTAAAATACTCGTTCTACTTCTATAACGCCTGGGACTTCTTCGTGAAGTGCACGTTCAATACCAGCTTTTAAAGTGATTGTAGAACTAGGACATGTACCGCAAGCACCATGTAATTGGAGTTTAACAATCCCATCTTCGACGTCTACGAGTGTACAATCGCCACCGTCACGTAATAAAAACGGACGTAAACGTTTAATGACTTCAGCTACTTGATCAAACATTGTAGTATTCTCAGTAGGCATGAGACATGTCTCCTTTCAAGTCATTTATTTCATAATCATTGTTTATACATTATAATAGATTCAGTAACAAAAATCTATAAAACAAGATAGGGGATTTTGATGGCTAAAATAAGTGTTGTCGTGTATGGAGCAGATGTGGCATGTGCAAGTTGTGTGAATGCACCAACTTCTAAAGATACCTATCAGTGGCTCCAACCATTATTAAAGCGAAAGCTTCCTAAACATCATTTTGAGTTTACATATATTGATATTGAAAATGATACTGACAACTTAACTGATCATGATGAGCAGTTTATTGAAAGAATAAATGATGATGAATTATTTTATCCTTTAATCACAATGAATGACGAATACGTTGCTGATGGTTATATCCAAACGAGGCGAGTGACACGATTCATTGAAACCCATTTTAATCATTAATAGTAAAAAGAGGAGTGGGATAGAATTCATATTGAATTCGTTGTCTCACCATGACAACGAAAACCAACTTGCGTTGTCTGTTGAATTTCTGGATGAAATTCTCTTTGTTAGGGCCCCCAGACTATAGTTGAAAAGAGTTTGATATAAGCCCACTTTCAATTTAGTCATCGACTGTCAATTTGCGAAAAATACCTGAACAATGATTGATGTCCCAGACTCCTTTGAATTTGACAATTAACCATTATGGTATTTGTAGCGCCATAAAACACCTGATTTTAGAATAGAAGCTAAACGTCCTGTAACTGTTCTATCCATAATATATGCAAATTCTTGTTTATCACCCAACGAACCCAAGAAACCTTGGACTTTAATTTCGGGCATTTTCTTTGGAAGTGATTCGTTATTCCATTGTTTTTTCAAAATATCAGCAATTTGTTCCCCTTGCAGTTCAGCTAATTGAGCGTTAGGAGCATGTGGTAAATCTGCACAATTGCCCACAACGTATACATATACATTTCTATAAGTTGGAACTTGATGATACTGGTTCACAATCACACGATCGGTATTGCTTATATCTATTGGTAAATTACGCACAACTTCAACAGGTTGAATACCAGCTGTCCATACCACTAAATCAAAATCTTCTGGGACACTATTATAGATTTTTCCTGGTTCAATTCGATTAATGACTGAATTTGGCACAACAGTAACATTGTGCTTTGAAACCAGTTAGATATGTATTTACTTAACTTTTCAGGGAAGTTTCTTAAAATACGTGGCCCTCTATCATAAAGTAAGATTTCTAAATCTGCACGACTTTCACGTAATTCACTAGCTAGTTCAATGCCACTTAAACCGGCACCAACAATTCCGACTCTAGCTTCACTTGGTAGTTCACTAATACTATGATAAGTCTCTCTTGACTTAGATAAAGTTTGTATACTGTGCGTGTATTCCTCTGCTCCAGGCACATTGTGGTATTTGTCCTCGCAACCTAATCCAATAATTAATTCATCATAATCAATTTTTGAATTACCAACAGAGATGATTTGTTCATCGAGATTGATATCGTTTATTTCACCATAAACCGTATTAATACGATTACTCTCTGGAAATTGTAAACGTACATCTTTGTCTGATTTCGTACCAGCCGCAAGCGCGTAAAATTCTGGCTTTAATCCATGAAATGGCATACGATCAACTAAAGTCACATGGTACCCCTCAGGAATTGAATGAGGTAAAATACGTGACATGATTTGCATATTACCATAGCCCCCACCCTAGTAATACTAAGTTTTTCATTGCTTTATACCCCTTTTGTTTAATATATTTTCTTGAAACCCTTTTGAAAATATCTTTCAAAATGACAGAATTATTAAAAGATAAATGATTGATATACTTAACCCCTTAACACGTAAGTAAATATTTATGTGTATAGTTATTATATCTGTTTTTCAAAATGACTACAAACAAATGTAGAATGCAATTTATTTTTTATGCATGATAAAACAAATGTAACCCATAAAAATCATGAAACTGACTGATAGGCAATATCGTATTAACTTTGTTATAATGTATAAACTAATCATAAATAAGAAGGTGACTTATGTTTCCGTTAGTAGAATTTTGTGTGTCGAATATGGCAAAGGGCGGAGATACTGTTTACGAAAAACTTGAAAATGATCCCGGAATAGATGTTTTAGAATACGGATGTTTACAAAATTGTGGTATATGTTCAAGTGGGTTATATGTACTTGTAGACGGTGATATCGTTGAAGGTGATACGCCGGATGATTTATTATCAAATATTTATAAACATATAGAAGACAATGATGTGACTAATATGTTTTAATGCTTAATATAACTAATAATTTATTTGAATGATGATATAAAACGTTTTGGGAGGTTTTAAAAATGGCAACAGTAATTTTGACTGAAGCAGCAGCTTATGAGGTGAAAGATATGCTGAAAAGCAATGATATGTCTCATGGGTATTTAAAAATAAAAGTGAATGGTGGAGGATGTACGGGTTTAACTTATGGTATGTCTGCAGAGGAAGAACCAGGCGATAATGACGAAGTTATTGAATATTATGGTTTAAAAGTCCTAGTAGATAAACATAATGCCCCTGTATTAAATGGAACAACCATTGATTTCAAACAGTCACTTATGGGTGGCGGATTCCAAATAGATAATCTTAACGCTATTGCTTCATGTGGTTGTGGTAGTTCGTTTAAAACTGCTACAGTTTCAGGAAATCCTGAACAATGTTAACCATAGTATTGCCTATGTGAAATAAATTAAATTTTTCACAATCTAAACCTATTCTAGCTTGAAAATGTAGGGTAAAAGCTATAAAATTAAACTTAGATTAAAAGTGTCTTTTGTGTGAACAACTGGAGATGGGAAGGAATTAAAAAGACGTAATGATTTGAGATGTCGACGAAGACTATAACGAATGAAGTAGCTTATTTTGTCATAAGTTTATAGCCTTTTTCTTCATTTTTGGTTAAAATATTATGAAAGCTTAGGTGAATTAGAGATGGATCAAGATCGTAAGAAAGTGCTAGTTTTAGGTGCAGGATATGCTGGTTTACAAACTGTAACTAAATTACAAAAGGAACTTTCTGCTGAGGCAGCGGAAATTACTTTAATCAACAAGAATGAATACCACTATGAAACAACTTGGTTGCATGAAGTTTCTGCAGGAACGATTAATTATGAAGATTTACTTTATCCTGTTGAGAAAACGGTCAATAAAAATAAAGTGAATTTCGTTGTTGCTGAAGTAACGAAAATTGATCGCAATGCTAAACGCGTAGAAACTGATAAAGGTGTTTATGATTTTGATATTTTAGTCGTTGCATTAGGTTTTGTTAGTGAAACATTTGGTATTGATGGTATGAAAGAACATGCTTTCCAAATTGAGAATGTTTTAACTTCTCGTAAATTGTCTCGTCACATTGAAGATAAGTTCGCAAATTATGTAGCATCTAAAGACAAAGATGATAGAGACTTATCTATCTTAGTAGGTGGAGCCGGATTTACTGGAATTGAATTCTTGGGTGAATTAACTGACAGAGTTCCAGAATTATGTAGTAAATATGGAATCGACCAAAACAAAGTTAAATTAACTTGTGTCGAAGCAGCGCCAAAAATGTTACCTATGTTCTCAGATGAGTTAGTTAATTACGCTGTTAATTATTTAGAAGAGCGTGGTGTTGAATTCAAAATTGCTACTCCGATTGTTGCTTGTAATGAAAAAGGCTTCGTAGTTGAAGTAAATGGTCAAAAACAACAATTAGAAGCAGGTACTTCAGTATGGACTGCTGGCGTTCGTGGAAGTCACTTAATGGAAGAATCATTTGAAGGTGTTAAACGTGGGCGTATTATTAATAAGCAAGATTTAACAATAGATGGTCACGATGATATCTTTGTTGTAGGGGATTGCGCAGCGTTTATTCCAGCTGGTGAAGAACGTCCTTTACCTACAACTGCTCAAATCGCTATGCAACAAGGTGAACACGTTGCAATGAATATCAAACATATGTTGAATGGTGAACCTACACAAGATTTCCAATATGTCAATCGTGGAACAGTGTGTTCACTTGGTGCTCATGATGGTGTTGGTATTGTTTATGGTAGAGATATTACTGGTAAAAAAGCAGCATTCTTGAAGAAAGTCATTGATACTCGCGCAATATATAAACTTGGTGGCGTAGGTTTAGCATTTAAAAAAGGTAAATTCTAAAGCAATATTTTAATAATATAGTAGTTTTATAACCTGCATCCTTTAAGTTAGTGCTATTATTCTAACTTAAAGGATGCATTTTTTATACAGTGGTTTAATTAAGTTTTTTTATTGCTAAGTTTGTTTTTAGAATTTCTATATAATGATTTATAATGAGTGATATACACATAAATGAACGGAGGAAAACTATGCGTTTTCACGTTAATCACAATAATGAATCCCCGATTGAAACAATTATCATAGGTATTCCTGATCATATTAATCAATTAGGTAAGATTAAATACAATCAAATAACACTTACGAAGCAAATCGAAATGTTAAAACAACATCGTATTATTGGCAGTCAGGTTGGGAAGATTTCATCGACAATTTTCTACATAGAAGATATTCCCAAACGTTTAGTGACTGTAGGGTTAGGAAATTTGAAGCAATTATCATATCAAAATTTATTAAAGGTTTGGGGACAATTATTTCAATATTTAAAACAAGAGCATATTAATGAAGCGGAATTACTTCTAGAGACATTTATTTCTAAATATGTCGATGTATCAAAGCTTTTAAAAACTCTAGGTTTACAAAGTGAGCAATCAATTTATCAATTTGATAACTATAAATCAGATAAAAAAGCACCATATCAACCTCATATTCATATACAAACGACTCATTCTGATGTCGATACACTTGTTAAAGAAGGTCAACAAATAGGTCAATCCATTAATTTATCTCGTGAATTGAGTCAGATGCCACTGAATATTTTAACGCCTCAATACTTTGCTGAGCAGATCAGAAAGCATTTTGACGGAAGTAACGTAAATGTTGATATTAAAGATACTGAACAGTTATTATCTGAAGGTTTTGGGTTATTATATGCAGTTGGCAAGGGCTCTAGTCATGGACCCAGATTAATTACTATCACCTACAATGGTGCACAAGAGGATGAAGATCCAATTATTTTAGTTGGTAAAGGCATTACTTATGATTCAGGTGGTTATAGTATTAAGTCAAAAACAGGTATGCAAACAATGAAATTTGATATGTGTGGTGCTGCTAATGTAGTAGGAATGATTGATGCAATATCTAAACTACAATTGCCAGTCAACATAGTTGGAATAATTGCTTCTGCAGAAAATATGATTAACGAAGCTTCTATGAAACCTGATGATGTTTTTACAGCACTTAACGGTGAAACAGTGGAAATGTTAAATAGTGATGCAGAAGGAAGAATGTTATTAGGAGATGCTGTGTTTTATGCAACGCAGTTTAAACCTCAATTGATTTTAGATTTTGCAACACTTACTGGTGCGGCAATTGTAGCATTAGGCGAAGATAAGTCAGCGGCTTTTCATTCCGATGCTAAAAATGAATTGACAAGTATATTAAATGTAGCACATGCAGTTGATGAAAAGGTGTTCGAATTACCAATTACAGATACTGAACAACAATTAATAAAAAAGTCGGATGTCGCTGATTTAGTGAATCATACTAATGGACAAGGAAAAGCATTATTTGCAGCAGCCTTTATTTCACATTTTAGTGGTTTAACACCACATATTCACTTTGATATTGCTGGTCCAGCAACAAGTCATTTTCATTCATTTAAAGGACCTAAAGGACCAACAGGCTATATGATACCAACAATTGTGGAGTGGATGAAACAATCATATAATTAGAGATACATGGAAATTACTTTAAGTTAGACTTAATCATTCATCTTTATTTTGCAATTTCATTAGTCTTGATGAGTTATATTAAATAGATTGCTATGACTAGGTCTTACTTTTTTACATTGACATTAAAAACATGTCTTGCTACTATGAAATTTATAAATACTTTAGTTCGATAGAGTGATAAAGGGTGAAATAAAATGATGAATGCTGTTGTCATAGCAGTTGTGTTAATGATTATTCTATGTCTATGTAGGTTAAATGTAGTCATTAGTTTATTTATTAGTGCACTTGCGGGTGGATTGATTTCAGGTATGAATATAGGGAAAGTAATCAGTGTTTTTGGTAAGAATATTGTAGATGGAGCAGAAGTAGCGCTAAGTTACGCTTTATTAGGTGGCTTTGCAGCACTAATTTCTTATAGTGGGATTACCGACTATCTGGTAGGTAAGATTATTGAAGGTATTCACTCTGAAAATAGTCGACTATCTCGTATCAAAGTTAAAGTTATTATTATTATCTCATTATTAGTAATGAGTATTATGAGTCAAAACTTAATTCCAGTACACATAGCATTTATCCCAATAGTTATACCCCCGTTAATTAGTCTGTTTAACGATTTAAAAATAGATAGACGATTAATTGGTTTAGTGATTGGATTTGGATTATGTTGGCCCTATGTTCTTTTACCTTATGGTTTTGGACAGATATTTCACCAAATTATTCAAAGTGGTTTTCAAAAAGCACATTATCCAATAGAAATGAGCATGATTTGGAAGGCGATGTTGATACCTTCAATGGGATATATCGTAGGTCTGATTTTAGGATTTATTATATATCGAAAGCCTCGTCATTATGAACAACGTAACGTCAATGATCATGAAACGACTACACAACTAAAACCTTTTGTATTAATAGTTACGATAGTAGCTATACTTGCTACTTTCTTAGTTCAAACATTTACTGATTCAATGATTTTTGGTGCACTAGCTGGTGTGCTTGTCTTCTTCATTTCAAGAGTCTATCGTTGGTACGAGTTGGATGAACAATTTGTCGATGGTATTAAATTAATGGCTTACATTGGGATAGTCATTTTAACAGCAAATGGTTTCGCAGGGGTTATGAATGCAACAGGGGATATCGATACATTAGTTAAAAGTTTAACGAGCTTAACTGGAGATCATAAATTAGTAAGTATTATCGTGATGTATATTGTTGGGCTTATAGTGACGTTGGGCATAGGTTCATCATTTGCAACGATACCTATCATAGCGTCGTTATTTATTCCATTTGGAACGTCAATTGGGCTTGATACTATGGCTTTAATCGCACTAATAGGAACAGCAAGTGCACTTGGAGATTCTGGGTCACCTGCAAGTGATTCAACGTTAGGTCCGACAGCTGGATTAAATATAGATGGACAACATGATCATATACGGGATACATGTGTTCCTAACTTTCTGTTCTACAATATACCTCTTATGATTTTTGGTACGATAGCTGCTATGGTACTATAACATGTGAATTGAGGTGTTAACTATGACCAATCTTTTAGAGACATTTGATATGAAGATAGAACATCAAGAGAATGGTAAGGTTGTAATATCCATGCCAGTTATTGATAAGGTAAAACAACCATTCGGGTATTTGCATGGTGGTGCAAGTCTTGCTTTAGGTGAAACAGCATGTTCAATAGGAGCAGCGCATTTAATTGATACTGAACAATACATTCCATTAGGCTTAGAAATGAATGCGAATCATATTCGATCAACTAAAAAAGGACGAGTGATTGCAACTGCTACATTGATTTATCAAGGTAAAACTACTCAGGTTTGGAATATTGATATTAAAGATGAGCAAGACCAATTGATTAGCGTAATGCGAGGGACAATTGCTATTAAATCAATTAAATAAATAAACAGATAGCCCACTTCGATTGTGTATAATGGTAAAGTTTACAATCGAAGTGGGCTATTTGTTTACGATATTTTCTTACTTAAACGACGATATGCTTTACTAATGCGTTCAGCACTTCCTTTATCTCCCATGATGTTTCGGGCAAATGGTCCTAGTTCTAAATCCGCAAGTCCACCAGCTACAAATAATTGATGTAGCCATTCTAACTCATGTGCTAATGAAGGATATCCTGAGTCGTTTAAAGGAGCTTGTTCCTCAGTAACAAGAGATTTAATAAGTGGTTGTGTCAACATTTGATTACTAAAACCGGTCGCAAGTAAAATTTGATCATAATCGTAGTGTTGTCCACCAGCAAAAATTTGTGAATCACTAACTTTATCAATAGGTGTATGATGTAGAACAAGTTGCTCAGCTTGAATATATTTTTTAAGTCTTAAAAATAATTCCATAGGCATAGAGCCTTTATGACGTTCTTCTTCAATTAATTTCATACGTTCATCTGAAGATGATATTGACAATAGTTGGTTCATTTTTTTAGGTCCTAACCAACCTGGATCAGGATCAAAATCATGTATCTCTATATCTTTATTTAACCATAAATGAATATTTTTGTGATTCGACTCATTTTTTTAACAACTTTAATGTTAGGTGTACAGCTGAAATCCCAGAACCTATGACATGTGTCGCATCATTATCTAATGAGTGATTATAATCATCAGCAAAAATATGTTTAACTTTCGTCTTGTTTAGAAATAAATCAGGAATATAAGGTGCATGTGTACAACCATTAGAAATGACGACACAATCAGTCACTAACTTCTCGCCATTTACCAATTTAAGTTCCCATTTATCTCTACGTTTATTTAGCTTTCTAACTTTATTTTGGATTTGACAATCATTAAGTTCGTATTGATGAACAAGGTCATGAACATGATGCATAAACATATCTCTTTGTGGACGTTTGTATGGTCCGTAATAGGCTGAAGTATATTGATGATATTTTGCATATTGCTTAAGATGAAAAGGTTTAGGATGTATGTGGTGAACAAATGGGGACCTTAAGAAAGGCATACTGATTCGTTGTGTGTATATATTAAATCTTTCACACAAATTAGAATAAGGATCTATAATAGTAAGTTCATCTTTTCGTAGACCATCATGTCTTAATTTAAGTGCAATCGTTGTGCCCTGTATCCCTCCACCTATAATTGTCCAATGCATCAAATCTCTCCTCCACGCTTTAAAACGTAACAATTACGATTTATTATCATACCACACCTATTTAATACTTACAAAAAAGAGTGATAGTTCTAGAAAATAAAAACAGGAAAATTATTTTTTAATCATACATGAATTAAAGAGGTTAAGACTATATCTAGTATAAATATCAAAACGTCTAATGAAATAGAGCAAGCTATCAACCAACTTTTCCAATACAAACATTATTTAAGAGAAGGAGTATTATTAAGGATGAGGGAGAATCAAAATGGGTTATTAGTAAATGATAGAAATGTAGTACGAATTTTTGATATAAAAATAAGCTCTAAAATTTCTTCTTTAATTAGAATTTATCTTAGAGCTATTATTTAATTGTGAGGTTACTGAAAGTTTTGTACAATATAGAGTTTGTAAGAAAATTTATTTAAATAATAAGCGACTAATAATATTTAATAAGGAGGATTGCTATGCACCACATCTATTTAATAAATAAGTTTACTATGATTTATAATTTTGTATCATTCATATCTTCTTTAATTTCATCAACTTTTGTGTCTTTCGTGTATGGTGTATTGATATTATATGCTGCTTTCATGATTAAATGGCTTGAAAGAGGTCCTGTGATAAATACGAAAATAATACCAATAATTAATTGCATGTTGACATACTCTTCAGTGCCGATAAAGTATAAAAATGCACCGAATAATAAGAACATCGCTCCAAGCGTTGTAGCTTTACCTGCAGCGTGAGCTCTAGAATAGACATCTCTTAAACGAATTAAACCTGTAGCTGCAAAGGCACTGATTAAAGCACCAAGCACAACAAAGATAATCGCAATACTAGTGATGATTGTTGCTATCATGCTTAATCACCTTACCTTCATCCATAAATTTAGAAAAGACTGAGGTACCTAAAAAGGCGAGGATACCTACCATTAAAATGACGACAATCATATATTTGATATTAAGTAATATACTAAATAGAGCAATTACTGCCATCAATTGTAAACCAATCGCATCTAGTGCAACGACTCGGTCAGCTAGAGAAGGTCCTAAGATAACACGAATTAACATTGCTAACATTGACAGTACGACAATAATTAATGCAATAATGATAAAAAATTTAAATGTCATTATTTTTCGCCTACCTTTCTAACTACCTTTTCTAAAGAAGATTTGATACTTTCAACTTCTTCTTCTTTTGTACTGAAATCAATGGAGTGAATATATATTTTCTTACGATCATCACTAATGCCTAACACAACTGTTCCAGGAGTTAGAGTAATAAGATTAGATAATAATACAAGTTGCCAATCATATTCTAAGTCTGTCTCATATACGAAAAAGCCAGGCTTATTCTCAATACGAGGTTTAAGAATAATTTTTAGAACATTAAAATTTGCTTTAATTAATTCAGTTAAGAACGTAACGGTGAGCATGATAATCCTATAAACTCTGATTAGATAGAATCGACCAGGCATGACACGGTGAAGGAGATAAACGAGAACTAAACCTAATAAGAATCCTAGGACAAAGTTGTTTAACGTATAGCTATTTGTCACTAGTAACCAAATGATAGAGACTAATAAATTAATAATAAACTGAATAGCCATTCTATTTACCTCCTAACACGCTATGAATATAAATACTTGGATTAACAAATGTTTGCGTACCATCTTTTATAATAGGGAACAGCATATTCGCAGATAAACCAAATATTACAGTAATGACTGTAGAAACCACAGCTATAGTAGTAAGATATTTCACATTAACTTGATGTGTCACTTCATAACCTTTAACTTTTCCAAAGAATCCTTTTAAGAAAATACGTATGACCGAATATAAAACGACTAGACTTGAAAGCAGAACTACGATACCGCTTAGGTAAAATCCTTTTTCAAAAGTTGCGCGGACGATATAAAATTTACCATAGAACCCACTAAAAGGAGGGATACCTGCAAGACTTAAAGCAGCTATAAAGAATGTCCAACCCAAAATAGGATATCCTTTGATTAAGCCACCAAACTGCCGTAAGTCAGTAGTTTTCGTAATTTTATACATCACTCCTATAAGTAGAAATAAGGAAGCTTTAACTAGCATATCGTGTAATGTATAATAAATTGCTCCCATCATGCCAGTTTGATTCATCATTGCTATGCCGACTAAAATGACACCAACAGCTATCATAATATTGTATAGGATAATTTTCTTAGTATCATAATAAGCAACGGCACCTACACAGCCAAAGACAATAGTAAGTAATGCTAAGAATAATATTATATAATGAGAGAAGCTAACTGAATTATTAAAGAATAAACTCAAAGTTCTCGCGATTGCATAAACACCAACTTTAGTTAATAAGGCACCAAAGAAAGTAATAATTGCAACAGGTGGAGCATAATAAGCGCCTGGTAACCATACATACATGGGGAAGACGCCTGCTTTAGTTGCAAAAACAAATATAAATAGTATAAAAACAATATTGACCAAACCACTATCGTGGACGGATAGTTGAGATACTCTTTCACTTATATGAGCTAAGTTTAAAGTACCCACAACTGAATATAGGACTGCTACTCCCATAACAAAGAAAGAAGATGAAACGACGTTGACTAAGATATATTTAATGGTTTCTTGTAACTGAATTTTCGTCGTACCTATAACGAGTAAACAATATGAAGACATTAAAAAGACTTCAAAGAATACGAACAAGTTAAAAATATCACCAGTTGTAAATGCACCAATAATACCTATTAACATAAACATGATAGAGAAATAATAATAATAACGTTCTCTATCTACACCGATTGAACGATATGAATACAAAATTACTAATATTGTAATGATTATGCTAGTAATGATAAGTAAGGCGCTAAAGATATCTAACACAAACACAATACTGTATGGTGCTTTCCATGAACCGAGCTCTACTTTTAACGGTCCATCTCTTAAGACGTGTTTTAAGTTAATAAAGGCGACAATAAGTGTCAATATTGCGCCTATAAGTGCAACATAACGTTTGATTATTGGGCGCTTTCCAACAAATATGAGTAATATTGCAGTGACGATGGGTATGACTAATGTTAAGACAAGCAAATTACTCTCTATCATCTTCTGGCGCTCCTTTCATAAGCTCAACATTATCTGTTCCTAGTTCTTTATAAGTTCTGAATGCAAGAACTAGGAAAAAAGCTGTCGTTGCAAAGGCTATTACGATAGCAGTTAAGATAAGAGCTTGTGGTATTGGATCAACATAGCTGGAAGTTCCTTTTTCATGGATAGGAACTGTACCATGCTTCAATCCTCCCATGGTAATTAAAAATAAATTTGCCGCGTGAGTTAGTAGTGTAGTTCCCATAATTATTCGTATCAAACTTTTAGACAAAACGAGATAGACACTTATAGCTGTGAGAATACCACTAACAAATATCATGATAATTTCCACTATTCGTTCTCTCCAATCGAAATAATAATAGTCATTAAAGTTCCTACTACTACACAAAGTACGCCAAAGTCAAAGAACATTGCCGTAGTGAGATGCAACGGTTCAAGTAATGGTACAGGCACGTCGAATGTGACATGAGTAAAGAAGTTATGAGACATGAACCAACTTGTTAAAGGTGTTCCTACACAAAATAGCAAACCGATACCGATTAAAATTTTAAAATCTAAAGGAAAGATTTTACGCATCGTTTTCACATCATAAGCGATTGTTACGACTAAAAGCGCTCCTGAAAATAATAAACCACCAACGAATCCTCCACCAGGTGTATAATGTCCAGCTAAGAATAAAGAAAATCCGAACACAATAACCATGAAGAATATAACAACAGCTGCATATTGAAACATAAGATTATTTTTTTGTCTATTCATGGTCATTCACCTCGCTTGATTGATTTTGTTGTTTCAATCGAAGGTTAATCATTGTGTAAACACCTAAACCAGCAATACCAAGTACAGATGATTCAAATAGTGTATCCATACCACGAAAGTCGACAAGAATAACGTTTACCATGTTTTTACCATGAGCCAAATCATATACATGTTCTTGATAGAACTTTGTGATTGAACCAAAATGTCTGTTTCCGTAACCTATCAAACCTAAAGTAATAACTGTTAAACCAACACTTATCGATATGATTGCGTTAGTCATTTTAAATGTTGGTTTTTCATTGTAGCGATTTAAGTTAGGTAAGTGATAGAAACATAATAAGAACAAAGCTGTAGAGATAGACTCAACAACAAATTGTGTTAACGCTAAATCAGGTGCTTTAAAGAAAATAAATAATACTGAGATAGCGTAACCGACTGCGCTTAACATGATAATGCTAAATAAACGTGACTTTGCAAATACAATAAATGATGCAGCAACAAGTAAGAATAGTAATATGCCACCTTCAAATATTCTTAAATGACTTACATCTTTAAAATCAATACTGAAAGGTACGCTTAATAAAGTGACGATAGTTAAAACAATAAGTGTACCTAATATTATCACCAAATTGTTTCTTGAAAATCCAGTTACATAACTATGAGTGATATTTTCAGAATAGCCAGGTATATGCTGACCTGATGAATCATACCAGTAATTTAATTTAAGATAATCTGGCTGGGCTTCTAGTAAATGTACCCAGTAACTAAAAGTTACAAGAAGCAAAGTACCATTCACATATATGCTTAAAGTTGATAAGAATGCAGGTGTTATTCCATGGAAAAGATGGAACTCAGCCGTTAATTCTGTTGATTGACTTATAGCTTGTGATGCCGGTTCTATGATTGATTGTGTTAATAAACTTGGGAATAAACCGAACACGATAACCAATAACGCTAATATCATTGGTGAGATAAGCATTAATGCCGAAGCTTCATGCGCTTGTTGAGGTAATTCTTCCGGTTTATATTTTCCAAAGAATATATGCAAAATAAATTTAATGGAATAAACAAAGGTAAATATACTTCCTACAATTGCAATAATTGGGAAAATAGCACCTAAAGTATTTAAACTCATTATGTTTGCATGTGTAATGTTAATCATAGCTTCTAAAAATTTCTCTTTAGATAAGAAACCGTTAAATGGTGGTATACCTGCCATACTTAGCGTTGTTATTAACGTAAGCGTAAATGAAATAGGCATAATTGTAAGAAGACCACCTAATTTTTTAACATTACGTGTACCCGTTGAATGATCTATACCTCCAGTAATCATAAATAATGCACCTTTAAATGTGGCATGATTGATTAAATGGAAAATAGCAGCCACAAATCCTGCCACGTACAACTGACTATCTGGACCTTGGTAATGATAACTCACAGCTCCAATACCAAGCATAGACATAATCATACCTAACTGCGATACCGTTGAAAAAGCTAAGATACCTTTTAAATCTTGTTGTTTTGTCGCATTGAGTGAAGCCCAGAATAATGTGATTAGACCTACTAGAGTGATTGTCCAAACCCAGCCTTCTGATATCGCAAAGATAGGCGTTATTCTAGCAATTATATAAAGGCCAGCTTTAACCATCGTAGCTGAGTGAAGATAAGCACTAACAGGTGTTGGTGCTTCCATTGCATCTGGTAGCCAAATATAGAATGGTACTTGTGCTGATTTAGTAAATGCACTAATCATAAAGAATACCATTGCTAAGATGAAGAACGGGCTACTTTGAATTTCACTCGCTTTATTAATCATGGAATGTATGCTAAAAGTATCAGCTACTAGTGAAAGTAAGATAATACCTCCTAGTAAGCTTAATCCGCCTAAAACTGTGATAATAAGTGACTTTTGAGCACCATAGATTGAAGCTTTTTTCTCTCTCCAAAATGAAATAAGTAAAAAGCTTGAGAAAGAAGTTAACTCCCAGAATAAATATAAAATAATAAAATTATCAGAGAATACAACTCCTAACATTGCACCCATAAATAGTAATAAATAACAATAAAAGTTCCCGAGTTGTTCGGATTTACTTAAATAACCAATTGAATATAAAACAACCAGGCTGCCAATACCTGTAATAAGTAAACTGAATAATAATCCGAGACCGTCCACATATAAATTGAAATTCATTCCAAAATGTGGCATCCAATTTAAGGTTTTCATTACGTTATTACCTGACATCGTCATTGAAATCAATGATAAGAAATATATAAATAAGACAATAGGGACAGGTAATACAAACCATCCTAAATGTATACGTTTAACGAATCGATATAGGATAGGAATAATGAGTGCAAATATTAACGGTAATAAAACCGCAATATGTAACAAACTCACTATGTTGTCCTCCTTTAAAAATTGTTTATGAATAACATTATACATGAATGAACTTTTTCTGAAAAACCTCTTCATCGCATGAAAACACTGATTTTGAAGCACTGTTAAAATAAGAAGAAACTCGTCAAGATTTACCAAAAAAATTGAAATTCATGTATAAAAACTGTAACTATAATTTTAAAAATTTAATTACATTATACAAATGTTCTTTTGTATTGAATAGAGTAATCTTCTTTAAGTTGATCTAAGCTTCTAAGTGATAAGCGTGCGTGTGCAGAATCATCTGCTTTTAATTGTTGTTAAAAATTTGTGATAGCCTGTTGTAAAGAATCTTCATATGACATTGTTTCAACATTAAACTCTCGAAGTTGTGAACGAGTAGCATAACGTTTTTCAAAATGACTTAGTGCCTTGCGTTCATGGAAGAATACACCTTCAATTTTTTTAGGATGATGTAAGTCACCTTGTTTAGGGTGCTTAATTACTTGTTCAACCTGGACTAGGATTTGGTCGCCATCATCCTCTTTGATACTCACACCGTAGCTTCCGGTCTTATGAGAAAATCGATATAACATGTTATATGACTTCCTTTCAATTATGTTAATATATGGTTATATCATAACACGAATGGAGAATTTAAATGACGAACTATCCTCAGTTAAATAGAGAGATTAATGATAATGAAATTAGAATTGTAATGCATACTAACAAAGGTGACATGACGTTCAAACTATTTCCAGATATTGCACCTAAGACAGTTGAAAATTTTGTGACACTTGCTAAAAACGGATATTATAATGATGTAACCTTCCACCGTGTCATCAACGATTTTATGGTTCAAGGGGGAGATCCAACTGCAACAGGTATGGGAGGAGAAAGTATTTACGGTGCTGCCTTTGAAGATGAGTTTTCTTTAGAAGCCTTCAACTTATATGGTGCACTGTCTATGGCCAATGCAGGTCCTAACACAAATAGCTCTCAATTCTTTATAGTACAAATGAAAGAAGTTCCTGAAAATATGTTGAGTCAACTTGCTGATGGAGGTTGGCCACAACCAATCGTTGAGGCGTATGGTGAAAAGGGTGGTGCACCATGGTTGGATCAAAAACATACAGTATTCGGTCAATTGATTGAAGGAGAATCAACTTTAGAAGATATTGCAAATACAAAAGTTGGTGCTCAAGATAAGCCAGTTTATGATGTTGTTATTGAATCAATTAATGTTGAGAAATAATTTTTACAAAGTAGGGCATATTGGATATTCAGTTGTATAAATTGTTGTCTTTTCTGCTCCATGGATATTTTTAATAAAGCTTTAAGTTATGGTCTAAATATGTATTGATCTAGCTTAAGCTTTTTGTTGTCTTGAAATGGAACCCTATGATTTTAAAATAGCTTAAGTTAGATATTTATGATGCAATTATTTTCAATTTAAATGAAATTTATTGTAGTTTTAGTTAGTCGATAAATATGATTTATGCTATGATATGAGTGTTAAGAAAATCGAAATAAGGGGTTATCACGTTGAATAATCACTATAAAGAAGGTCAACATATCAAGGTACGTGTAACTGGTATTCAACCGTATGGCGCTTTTGTTGAGACCCCTGACCATACTGAAGGACTTATCCATATCTCTGAAATCATAGATGATTATGTCCATAACTTGAAGAAATTTCTATCTGAGGGACAAGTTGTTAAAGCTAAAATTTTATCAATCGATGATGAAGGTAAATTGAATTTGTCATTAAAGGATAATGGTTACTTTAAAAATTATGAGCGTAAAAAAGAAAAGCAGTCAGTCTTAGATGAAATAAGAGAAACGGAAAAGTATGGGTTTCAAACACTTGAAGAACGCTTACCGGTCTGGATCAAACAGTCTAAACGTGCAATTCGAAATGACTGAATGACTGTAAATTCGTGCCAACATGTGAGGTTATATTTATAATAATAAATCGCATGAGAACGACAATCTTTGCAATGGTAAATTGTAAAGATTGTTGTTTTTAAATTTTTTTAAGAGGGACAAAATTGATTTAATTTTAGGTTAGAGTTGTGTTAAATACAGTTAGAAAATGATACTCGTTTCATTGATTATTTACATTTAATTAAAATATATTGTTAGACAATAAATGATTTTTAAGCAAATTATTAGTGTTGTATGAAACTTGTATGCTATAGTCATGACATCATTATACAAGGAGAGTATTCTAATATGAATAATAAATATGAGCCTTTGTTCAACTCATTTACATTGCCTAACGGTGTTGAAATTAGAAACCGTTTTGTATTAGCACCTCTTACACATGTGTCATCTAACGAAGATGGTACTATTTCAAATCAGGAAATACTATATATTGAAAAACGTTCAAAAGATGTCGGTATTGCTATCAATGCTGCTAGTAATATCAATGACGTGGGAAAAGCTTTCCCCGGTCAACCTTCAGTAGCATACGATTCAGATATTGAAGGATTAAAAGAATTGGCAAAAGCTATGAAGAAAAATGGAGCTAAAGCTTTAGTTCAAATTCATCATGGTGGTGCACAAGCATTACCTAATTTAACGCCGAAAGGAGATGTGGTTGCACCTAGTCCAATTACACTTAAAAGTTTTGGACAACAAGAGCCTCATGATGCACGTGAAATGACTGGGGATGAAATAGAGCAAACCATTAAAGATTTTGGTAAGGCAACACGAAGAGTGATAGAAGCAGGCTTCGATGGTGTGGAAATTCATGGTGCAAATCATTATCTTATCCATCAATTTGTATCACCATATTACAATAGAAGAAATGATATTTGGGCAGATAATTATAAATTCCCAAATGCTGTTATTGATGAAGTAGTTAAGGCTAAGAAAACTTATGCAGATGATGATTTTATTATCGGATACCGATTATCACCAGAAGAAGCAGAATCACCGGGGATATCAATGGAAATGACTGAACAATTAGTTAATCTAATTTCAAATAAACCATTAGATTATATACATGTTTCATTAATGGATGTGAATTCAGTGACACGTGAAGGTAAATATAAAGGTAAAAATCGATTGAAATTAATTCATCAGTGGATTAACGGGCGCATGCCGCTTATTGGTATTGGTTCAGTCTTTACACCACAGGATGCACTAAATGCTATTGATGAAGTAGGTGTTGAATTCATCGCATTAGGTCGTGAGATTCTATTAGACTATGACTTCATAAGTAAAATCAAAGATGGACGTGAAGATGAAATCATTAATGAATTTGATCCAAAGCGAGCAGATAACCATGAACTACCTCCTAATTTATGGAAACAATTTAATGCTGGATTTTATCCATTACCACGTAAAGATAAGTAGTAAAGAGCGTTTTAACCCAAATTTGTTTTGTTAAAAGCAAATTTGGGTTATTTATGTGCTTAAGTAAATTGAGAAATTTAAATTTTTTAATTAATTAAAATTTATGCTTGTAAAAAGTAGAATACGTATTCCATTATGTTTGTAAGGGCTTTCATACGAAGGGGTCATTGCTCATTTTAGGGGTGAAAATCCATGATATCAGTAGTTGAAGCCATAGTTTGTTAGATATCATTTTCAATAGTAAAAATATGTTTGAGAGTCACAAGAAATCAGTTATGATGTTGTTAATAAGTTTTTATTAAAAGAACAAAGGCGAGATATTATGACTAAATCAGAAGAAATTATTGAGTTAACAAATCACTATGACGCACACAACTATGTACCACTTCCAATTGTAATTTCTGAAGCAGAGGGTGTATGGGTAAGGGATCCTGAAGGTAATCAATATATGGATATGCTTTCAGCTTATTCTGCAGTCAACCAGTGACATCGTCATCCGAAGATTATCCAAGCATTAAAAGATCAAGCAGATAAAGTAACATTGGTATCTAGAGCGTTTCACAGTGATAACTTAGGTCTATGGTATGAAAAGATTTGTAAATTAGCGGGTAAAGACAAAGCTTTACCAATGAATACAGGGGCAGAAGCGGTTGAAACTGCTTTGAAAGCGGCACGTCGTTGGGCGTATGATGTTAAAAAGGTATTGAACCAAACAAAGCAGAAATTATTGCATTTAACGGGAATTTCCATGGACGTACAATGGCTCCAGTGTCACTTTCTTTAGAAGCTGAATATCAACGTGGTTATGGTCCATTGTTAGATGGTTTCCGTAAAGTTGATTTTGATGATATCGACCAATTAAAGAACGCAATAAATAATTGTACTGCTGCTATATTAGTTGAGCCTATTCAAGGAGAAGCGGGTATTAATGTGCCTCCAGAAGGTTATTTGAAAGCGATTCGTGAATTGTGCGATGATCATCATATCCTATTTATAGCTGATGAAATTCAAGCAGGTTTAGGTCGCTCAGGAAAGCTTTTCGCAACTGACTGGGATAATGTTAAGCCTGACGTTTATATTTTGGGAAAAGCTTTAGGTGGCGGTGTATTACCAATATCTGTAGTTCTCGCTGATAAAGAAATTCTAGATGTATTCACACCAGGGTCACATGGTTCTACATTTAGTGGAAATCCATTAGCGTGTGCGGTATCTATAGCTGCTTTAGATGTTATCGTAGATGAGGACTTACTAGGACGCTCATTGGAACTGGGCAATTATTTTAAAGCTGAATTACAAAAGATTGAACACCCTTCAATTAAGGAAGTAAGAGGATGTGGCTTATTTATAGGTATTGAATTACATGAGAGTGCTAGACCTTATTGTAAAGCATTAAAAGAACAAGGATTATTATGTAAGGAAACACATGAAACAGTGATTAGATTTGCACCACCTTTAATCATTATTAAAGAAGAATTAAATTTAGCACTTGAAAAAATTAAGAGCGTATTTGCTTGAGTTCAAAAAGTTGTAACATTCATTTTGTAACCCCTTTAAAATGCTTTCACTTGTGTTACAATTAAAAATGAAAGCGAAATCATTAGTTAAAAAGAGGCGAATAAGATCATGACTGAGAATAATAATTTAGTAACTTCCACACAAGGAATTATTAAAGAAGCATTACACAAATTGGGATTTGACGATGGGATGTATGAGCTTATTAAAGAGCCAATCAGATTTTTACAAGTCCGCATTCCAGTTCGCATGGACGATGGCACAGTCAAAATATTCACTGGTTACCGTGCTCAGCATAATGATGCTGTCGGTCCAACAAAAGGTGGTGTACGTTTCCACCCTGAAGTTGATGAAGAAGTAAAAGCATTATCAATGTGGATGACATTAAAATGCGGTATCGTTAATTTACCATATGGTGGTGGTAAAGGTGGTATTGTGTGTGATCCACGTCAAATGAGTATTTATGAGGTTGAACGTTTATCTCGTGGTTATGTAAGAGCTATTTCTCAATTTGTTGGACCAAACAAAGATATTCCAGCACCAGATGTATTTACTAACTCACAAATCATGGCTTGGATGATGGATGAGTATAGTGCACTTGATAAATTTAACTCACCAGGTTTCATCACGGGGAAACCAATTGTTTTAGGAGGTTCTCAAGGTAGAGATCGTTCAACAGCGTTGGGAGTAGTTATTGCCATTGAGCAAGCTGCTAAACGTCGTGGTATGAACGTTAAAGATGCTAAAGTTGTTATTCAAGGTTTCGGTAATGCTGGTAGTTTCTTAGCTAAATTCTTATATGATTTAGGTGCCAAAGTAGTTGGTATTAGTGATGCTTATGGGGTGCTACATGACCCTAATGGTTTAGACATAGATTATTTATTAGACCGACGTGATAGTTTCGGTACAGTAACAAATTTATTTGAAGATACAATTTCAAATAAAGAATTATTCGAATTAGATTGTGATATTTTAGTTCCAGCAGCGATTTCCAACCAAATCACTGAAGACAATGCTTATGATATTAAAGCAAGTATTGTAGTAGAAGCTGCGAACGGTCCTACAACACCTGAAGCAACACGCATTTTAACTGAAAGAGATATCTTACTTGTACCAGACGTATTAGCAAGTGCGGGTGGTGTAACAGTATCTTATTTCGAATGGGTTCAAAACAATCAAGGTTACTATTGGACAGAAGAAGAAGTCAATGAAAAATTACGTGAAAAATTAGTGACGGCTTTTGATACCATTTATGAGCTAGCACAAAATAGAAAGATTGATATGAGACTTGCTGCATATATTGTAGGTATAAAACGTACCACAGAGGCTGCACGTTATCGCGGTTGGGCATAATTATTTGATGAGTAAATAGAATTGAATGAATGAGCAATTTTGACTATAGCTTTTTGTGAATCAAAAAGTTATAGCCTTTTAATATTCTCTATTTCGTGGAGAAGTGAGTTCACCACATAAAAAAGACTTTGCAAAAGCTCTAACAGCTAGCAAAGTCTTTCCTATTTAAAAGTGTTAAATACTATTGTTGTGTTTTTGATACATTTTTATATTTGTCTGCGAAATTTGTAAAGACGCCATCTACACCATATTGGTTTAGACGTCTCATATCGTTTTCATCATTTACAGTGTAAGGATGTACTAAAAATCCTAAGTCTTTAAGATGTCTTGTATTTTTAATATTTAAATCTGTATATTCTGGTCCGACACCTACAGCGTAAGATCTAATGTGTTTTAAATCTTGTTCAGAAGATATCGCTAATTCAAATTTATTCATTAATCTAATAAGTGGTACTTTTGAATTTAATTTGTGAACTTTTTCTAAGCTATTTCCAGAGAACGATTGAATCATCACATGACCGTTCTGAAGCGAATTCTGTGTTAACATACCATGTTTATTTAATGTGTCTAATAATTGTTTTTCCATACCTGGATATACTTCTGGTGATTTTGTTTCGATGTAATAGTTAGCATTTTTACCATAACGATTTAATATTTCATCTAAGGTAGGAACTTTGGCGTTTTTATATTTATCACTTGAGTATTCAGGATGAGCGTGATTAAACCAGCTTCCTGCATCTAACTTTTTAAGTTCGTTAAGTGTGTAGTGGTCCACACGACCGCGTCCATTTGTAGTACGATTAACCTTTTCATCATGCATAGCCACGAGATGACCATCTTTAGTACGTTGTAGGTCAATTTCTATGTATGATGCACCTAATTCATTATGACATTTATCATAGGCTGCGAAAGTATGTTCAGGGGCATAACCACTTGCGCCACGGTGAGCAATGGTGGTGAATTTTTCACCAGTTAAATTTTTCACCCAATTCGAATGTGTATCATTTGTTTTACCACTCACTGAATCAGCTTCAGGTTGGCGTGTGAATTGGTTATGAGTTGATGATTGGTTCGTATTCATATGAGTTTTTGCTTGTTGACTTTGATCATTTGGACCATCTTGATGGGGGATATGATTCGAGCTATTCGCCATTGTCGGCACATTAACACTCACTAAGCTAATAGTTAAAGCAGATAAACTTGAAATAACTACCTTTTTAGATTTAAACATAAAAACATCCTTTCAAATTAATGTGATATCTTCAAATTACACTAATTTGAAAGAATAGAATTAAATTTTACAATATGTTTATTTAAATTTTATTTACTTAATATAACATTAAACATTTTTAAATAATTTACGCTAAAGTCATACTTATTTTTATTTAGTTTTAAACAGAGTTAATTAATGATTTCGCCACTGTTAATTGGTGTTTGACTGAATTTTGACCAGTTGAACCATAGCTTTGACGACGTTTGAGACAATTTTTTGGTGTTAAATAATCATAAATATCTTTATCGATATTAGCATGATATGATTGATAGTCAGATAAAGGAACATCAAGAAGATAGATACCTTTTTGAATGCAATCCAATACAATTTTTCCTACGATTTCATGGGCGGTTCTAAAAGGTACATCTTTACTTACTAAATAATCTGCTAATTCAGTTGCATTTGAGAAGTCTTTTCTCACGGTTTGGTTTAAGCATGATGTATCGACTGTCATTGAGTCTATCATACTCTCAAAAATACGTAATGAACCTTTTACTGTATGAATTGCATCAAATAAACCTTCCTTGTCTTCTTGCATATCCTTATTATATGCTAATGGTAATCCTTTAAGTGTCACTAACATACTCATTAGATGACCAGTTGTGCGCCCAACTTTGCCTCGAATGAGTTCTGCCATATCAGGATTTTTCTTTTGTGGCATAATAGATGAACCAGTTGAAAAGGCATCTGAAAGGGTAATAAATTTTGCCTCATCAGTTGACCAAAAAATAATTTCTTCTGCAAAACGAGATAAATGTACCATAGTTAATGATATATTATGCAATGTCTCAACGATATAATCACGGTCACTTACAGCGTCTAAACTATTTTCATAAATATGAGTGAAACCTAAAAGTTCTTGAGTATGATGTCTGTCAATAGGGTGCGTTGTACCGCTTAGAGCTGCTGCGCCTAATGGTGAAATATCAATTCGCTTAAGACTATCATTAAAACGTCCTTTATCTCTTTCTAACATCCAAAAGTAGGTCATGATATGATGTGCAAATGAAATAGGTTGAGCGCGTTGAAGATGTGTATAGCCTGGCATAATTGTGTCAACATGTTGGTCAGCTAACTGGATGATAGTATGTTGAAATGACGCTATTAAATTAATGATTTCTTGAACTTGTTCTTTAGTGTATAAATGCATATCTGTAGCAACTTGATCGTTACGACTACGTCCAGTATGCAATTTACCGCCGGCTTCACCTATACGTTGAATAAGCTCATGTTCTATATTTAAATGAATATCTTCAAGAGAGGCTTTAAATTCAATTTTTCCATGATTAAAATCATTTTGGATAGATTTCAAACTATTAATGATAGATTGAGCTTCTTCATGTGAAATAATTTCTTGATTTGCAAGCATTGTTGCATGTGCAATACTTCCTTTAATATCTTGATTGATTAAATTTTTATCAAAGTCAATGGAAGCATTAAAATCATCAACCCAATCTTCAGGTTGCTCTTTGAATCTGCCGCACCAAGCTTTATTGATCATTACTATAACCTCCATGTAATAACGCATTAACTTGTGTAGGTAAACCATAGATATCAATAAATCCTACAGCTGCTTCTTGATTAAATGCATCTTCTTTTGTATAAGTTGCTAATTTCTCGTCATATAATGTGTAAGGTGATTGTCTACCGTTAACGATTGCATTTCCTTTAAATAACTTAACTCTCACATCTCCTTCAACATATTGTTGTGTACTATCGATAAAGAGTTTCAAGCTATCCGTTAAAGGAGAGAACCATAGTCCATTATAAAGTTGTTCTGAAAGCTGCTTCTCAATAATTGGTTTAAAATGAGCGACATCTTTCGTTAAAGTAATAGTTTCAAGTGCTTTATGAGCTTTTAAAATGACTTCTGCACCAGGTGTTTCATATATTTCTCTTGATTTAATTCCGACCATTCTATTTTCAACATGGTCAATTCTTCCAATACCATGTTTACCAGCAAGTTGATTTAAATAGAGGATAAGATCATCTAGTGAATATTTCTTTCCATTAACTTGAACTGGGATACCTTTTTTAAAAGTAATAATAATTTCATCTACTTCATTAGGTGTTTCTTCTATTGGTGAGGTTAAATCAAAAGCATCCTCTGGAGGGGCTGCATAAGGATCTTCTAAAATACCACATTCATTTGCTCTTCCCCATAAGTTTTGGTCAATAGAGTAGGGGGAATCGTGGTTGATAGACACAGGGATGTTATGTTTAATTGCATAATCGATTTCTTCCTCTCTACTCCAAGCCCATTCACGCACAGGTGCAAATGCTTTTAACTTAGGATTTAACGCTTTAATAGCCACTTCAAAACGTACTTGGTCATTCCCTTTACCTGTACAGCCATGTGCAATGCCAATAGAATTTGTTTTCTCAGCGATTTCTACTAATTTCTTAGCAATGAGAGGACGTGACAATGCTGAAACTAATGGATATGCATTCTCATACATAAGATTCCCCTTAATAGTATAACTTACATAATCATCACTAAATTCTTTTGTTGCATCAATAATATGACATTCAATCGCACCCATATCTAAGGCTTTTTGATATACGACATCTAAATCTTTTCCTTCGCCGACATCAAGACAACATGCCACGACCTTGTAACCTTTATCTATAAGCCACTGGACAGCAACACTTGTGTCTAAACCGCCTGAATATGCTAAAACGATTTTTTCATTCATATATAAACACCTCAAATAATTTTCAGAATTTTGAATATGGATATATCATAGCAGATTCATAATGAAAATAAAACCATTTTTATACATAAATATTCATAAATAATAAAGAGTATTCGTGTTGAGAAGTTATTTAAATCCGTTATATAGCCATTTTAAATAAATTTAAAAATTCTGTATATTGAATTAATAAGAGTCCATACGAGGAGACGAATTTTTTCATAAAAGTGTAGTGAATAGTCACAGAAAAATCAATTTTCTAATTATCCATTAGCCTTGTGAATTGAATAGCCAATACAAACTTAGTAGAATTAAATATAAGTACAAATCACAGGAGGCAATAAGATGACTCATATTCAATTAGATTATGGTAAAACTTTAGAATTTTTCGACAAACATGAATTGGATCAACAAAAAGATACTGTTAAAACAATACATGACACAATTCATAAAGGGACAGGCGCTGGTAATGACTTTTTAGGATGGCTAGACTTACCGGTTGATTATGATAAAGAAGAATTTTCAAGAATTGTTGAAGCATCTAAACGAATTAAATCAAATTCCGATGTGCTCGTTGTTATTGGAATTGGGGGATCATATTTAGGTGCACGTGCTGCAATTGAAATGTTAACTTCATCATTTAGAAATAGTACTGAGTATCCTGAAATTGTATTCGTAGGTAATCACTTATCTTCAAGTTATACTCAAGAGTTAGTAAACTATTTATCTGGTAAAGATTTCTCAGTGAATGTTATTTCTAAATCTGGTACTACTACAGAACCTGCAGTTGCGTTTAGACTATTTAAACTCTTAGTAGAAGAAAAATATGGTAAAGAAGAAGCTAAAAAACGTATTTTTGCAACTACGGACAAGTCTAAAGGAGCATTAAAACAATTAGCTGATAACGAGGGATATGAAAAATTTGTTGTGCCTGACAATGTTGGCGGACGTTATTCAGTTTTAACAGCAGTAGGTTTATTACCAATTGCAACGGCAGGTATTAATATTGAGTCAATTATGATTGGTGCTGCAAAAGCACGTGAAGAACTATCTTCTAGTGACTTAGAAGACAATATTGCATATCAATATGCGACAATTAGAAATATTTTATACAGTAAAGGTTATACAACTGAAGTGTTGATTAACTATGAGCCGTCAATGCAATATTTTAATGAATGGTGGAAACAATTATATGGTGAATCTGAAGGGAAAGATTTTAAAGGTATTTATCCTTCAAGTGCGAATTACACTACAGATTTACACTCATTAGGACAATACGTTCAAGAAGGTCGTCGCTTCTTGTTTGAAACGGTTGTCAAAGTTAATCATCCAAAACATGACATCAGAATTGATGAAGATAGTGAAGACTTAGATGCTCTAAACTATCTTGCAGGAAAAACAATTGATGAAGTTAACACTAAAGCTTTTGAAGGCACTTTATTAGCACATACTGATGGTGGCGTTCCTAATATTGTAGTAAATATTCCTCAATTAGATGAAGAAACATTTGGCTATGTTGTTTACTTCTTCGAATTAGCATGTGCGATGAGTGGTTACCAGTTAGGTGTGAATCCATTTAATCAACCAGGTGTTGAAGCTTATAAACAAAATATGTTTGCATTGTTAGGTAAAACTGGCCATGAAGACAAAAAGAAAGAATTGGAAGATCGTTTATAAATTTACTCTGTTGAATCAAATTCACATATCGATAATTTAGTAATCTTTAAAAAATCATGTCAACATCTTGAGTGAAAACTTGAGATGTTGGCTTTCTTATTTTGGGCTGACATTAGTTTGTTTTCATAGGTTATTTACTACTAAAGACTGATTTATGTTGTGAACTTAATTTTGTTATTTCAAAAGGTACCAATTACCACTATAATTAAGAAGGTAATATTAGCCCTAGAAAGGATTTGATGTGTTATCGTTTCATCAGTTAGAAGAGTTGTTTGAGTTCTTTCGACAATTCAGATATATTCCTGGGTTCATTTTGCTTTATTTACGAGCTATTGTACCTGTATTACCTTTAACCTTATATATTGTGTTATTAATTCACACTTATGGGATAATACCAGGAATTATTATCCGTTGGCTTGGTGTTGTAACAGGTACATTTATAGTGTTTTTAATTTGTAAAAAGCTTGTCAATACTGTGAGAATGAAGAAATTAAAAAGTAGAAACTCTGTTAAAAGATTAATTAGTTTTATTGATAGACAGGGTTTAATCCCTTTATTTATATTACTATGCTTTCCATTTACTCCCAATACATTAATAAATATCGTTGTGAGTTTATCGCATATTAAAATAAAATTTTATTTCATTATATTAGTGATATCTAAGCTCATATCTATAGCAATTTTGGGCTTTTTGGGAAAAGAAGTCTTTACTATTTTCACTAACCCAATTAGAGCACTCATCATGTTGATAGGTTTTGTTATTCTATGGTTTGTTAGTAAAAAAGTAGAAAAACATTTTATGAGTTCTACTAAGGAGTAAGATATGCAATACTTTATCAAATATTTGATTTCCTTAATATTTGCAATTATCATTATACTATTCATTCAGACTTTTATCATTAAAGGCGCTGTTATCCCCAACCAAAGCATGAGTGTAACTTTACAAAAGTTTGATAGAGTCATTATCAATAAAACTAAAGTTACTTTTGATATGCTCAAACGTGGCGATATTATTATGTACGAATATGAGGGGAAGATTCATTTTAGTAGAATTATAGGTGAACCTGGTGAATCTGTAAATATTAAAAATCATCACATTTATATAGATGATAGACAATTGAAAGAAAAATATGCGCAACATTGACAAATTAAAGATGTAGCATTAAGAAACATTAAAAATTTTGATGGTGATATGATACCGCCTGATTCATTTTTTGTATTAAATGATAATAATCATGATCAATCAGACTCAAGACGCTATGGTTTAATAGATAAAAAGAGTATTATTGGTAATGTGAGTGTGAAATATTACCCATTTAAAGAATTTAACTATCAATTTAAAAAATCAAAAGAGGTGTAGACATTGAAAAAAGAAATTATGGAGTGGATAGTTGCCATAGCGGTCGCGCTTGCACTTATTTTCGCTATTAAAACGTTTGTCGGTAAGCCATACACGATTAAAGGTGATTCAATGGATCCAACTTTAAAAGACAGTGAGCGCGTAATGGTAAATATCATTGGTTATAAAATAGGTGGCGTGAAAAAAGGTAACGTCATCGTATTCCATGCAAATAATAAAGATGATTATGTTAAACGTGTGATTGGTACACCAGGAGATAGCGTTGAATATAAAAATGATACGTTATATGTTAATGGTAAAAAACAACAAGAACCCTACTTAAATTATAATGAAAAGCGTAAACAAATCGAGTACATCACTGGCACATTTAAAACTAAAGACTTACCAAACGCCAACCCTAAATCAAATGTTATTCCAAAGGGTAAATATTTAGTATTAGGAGACAACCGTGAAGTAAGTAAAGATAGTCGTTCATTTGGACTCATTGATAAAGATCAAATCGTAGGTAAAGTTTTATTTAGATTCTGGCCATGCAATGAGTTTAAATCAAATTTTAATCCTGAAAATACTAAAAATTAACTGAGTGTACAATTGAATATAGCTTTTCATCAATGGAGGGTCCTATTTAAGTTTGACGTAGGAATCTCCATTTCTATTTAATATTCGATAAGACATTGTTATGATAATATTATGAATAAAGGAGTGAGAGAATGATATGGAATTAAATACATATATTGGTAGAGCTGGGACAGGTAAATCTACGGCAATGCTGGAATATATTAAAAAAGAAATGAAAAAGGACCCACTTGGAGATCCTATTATTTTAATCGCTCCAACACAAAGTACATTTCAATTAGAACAAACATTTGTTAATGACTCTGAACTCAATGGAAGTTTAAGAACTGAAGTCCTTCATTTCGAGAGATTAAGTCATCGAGTGTTTCAAGAAGTGGGTGGATTAACTGAACAGAGACTATCCAAAGCTGCTTTAGAAATGATGATTTACCACCTCGTTCAAAAACATAAAGATGAGTTGAAATTATATCAGTCTCAATCAAAATATTATGGTTTTAGTGAAAAGCTTGCTGAACAAATTCAAGATTTTAAAAAGTATAGCGTTACTGCAGAACATTTAGAGCAATTGATTAATACGCATTCTTTACAAACAAGAACGCGACATAAGTTAGAAGATATTTCTCTCATTTATAAGCATTTAGAGAAAAGAATGAACGGGGAGTTTATAACAACAGAAGATAGTTTAGAACAATTTATTGATATAATATCCCAGTCTGAGTGGATTCAATGTTCTGAAATTTTCATTGATGGATTTCATAATTTTTCAACATTGGAATATAGAATTATTGTAGCACTTGTTCGACAAGCAAAGAGTGTAACTGTGCTGTTAACGACTGACGGTAGTCAAGACCAGTTTAGTTTATTTAGAAAACCTTCAGAGGTTCTCACTCATTTAGAAGATATCGCACGACAATTAGATATTAGACTTAATAGAACTTATTTTAAAGAACGATATCGTTTTAATAATCCTGATTTAAAGCATCTTGAAAGCGACTTTAATGCTTTACAAGTTACAACTCAACAACAACATAATCACTTACAAATTATTGAGGCATCTAGCATGAGAGAGGAAGTTTATGAAGTAGCAAGACGTATTTTAAGTGATGTTAGAGATAACCAATTTAGATTTCAAGATATTGCTATATTATACCGTGATGAATCGTATGCATATTTATTCGATTCAATATTGCCACTATACGATATTCCCTATTATATCGATATTAAAAAGTCCATGACACACCATCCTATTATGGAAATGATTCGTTCTTTAATAGAAGTTATTCAGTCAAAATGGAATACTAATGCAATGTTACGATTATTTAAGACAAATGTTTTAACATCACAGTTTAAAAGAAGTACATATTTAATAGATATATTAGAAAATTTTGTATTAGAACGAGGTGTTTATGGAAAACGTTGGTTAGATGACGATATTTTTGAGATAGAACAATTTGGTAAAATGAAACGTAAATCGCATGTGGTGACACCAGAGTTAAAAGAAATATATAAAGAAGTGGTTAAACTAAAAAACAGTGTTGTTGATAAAGTGCTTTACTTTGAAAAAGCGATGAATGAATCTGGGAGTGTAAGAGATTTTGCTAGTGCTTTTTATGAAAGTATGGAATATTTTGAATTACCCAATCAACTAATGACAGAGCGTGATGAACTTGATGTTGAAGGTTATCATCAACAAGCAGAAGAAATTGATCAACTATGGAATGGTTTAATTCAAATTCTAGATAATTTAGTTACAGTATTTGATACTCAAGGTATGACATTGAAACAATTTTTAGAAGTCTTTGATATTGGTTTAGAACAACTAGAATTTGTGATGATTCCTCAAACTTTAGATCAAGTAAGTATTGGTACGATGGATTTAGCAAAGGTAGATAATAAACAACATATTTATATGGTAGGCATGAATGATGGTATCTTACCGCAACCTGTATCATCTTCTAGTTTAATCACTGATGAAGAGAAGAAGTATTTTGAAGAAAACGCTCAAATTGAGTTAAGTCCAACAGCTGATATATTACAAATGGACGAAGCATTTGTTTGTTATATCGCTATGACTAGAAGTCAACAAAATATGACTTTCTCTTATAGCTTTATGGGGAATTCTGGAGATGAAAAAGAGATAAGTCCGTTTTTAAGTCAAATTAAAGACTTATATCACGAGTTAGATATTATTAATATACAAGAAGTACACAGACGACAACCTCTAAGTCTTATGCAACATGTTCATCAAACTAAAATACAACTGTTTGAATCATTAAGAGCATGGTTAGATCATGAAGAAATTGATCAACAGTGGTTGGAGGCTTATCAAGTGATTCGTGATGATGAACGTTTGAATCAAGGACTAGATTATCTCATTACCTCATTAACTTATGATAATGAAACAGTTCAATTAAGCGAATCTTTATCACAACAATTATATGGAAATACAATTAGTGCAAGTGTATCACGCTTTGAGGGGTATCAGCAATGTCCATTTAAACACTATGCATCTCATGGTTTACGATTAAATGAACGAACGAAATATGAATTACAAAATTTTGACTTAGGTGATATATTCCATTCTGTTTTAAAATATATTTCTGAGCGTATTCATGGGGATTTTAAACATCTCAATCGTCAAAAAATTAAATCTTTAACAGAAGAAGCACTCGAAATGATTTTACCTAAAGTTCAATTTAATTTACTAAATTCTTCGGCGTATTATAAGTATTTGTCTAGAAGGATAGGTGCAATTGTAGAAACAACATTAAGCGCGTTGAAGTATCAAGGAGATTTTTCAAAATTCGTACCTCGAAGATTTGAGATAGGTTTTCGAAAAGCACCTAAAAGTAAAGATGAACTCTTTGCACAGCCACTCACTACTAAGCAAGGTGTTCCAATTAATATCAGGGGACAAATTGACCGGATTGATACGTAC